>JAAZBY010000241.1 GCA_012513595.1 Chloroflexota bacterium | reverse complement strand
TGTCGGGCTGCCGGCGACCTCCCCCGAGTGCTCAGCGAGCATCGTTTCCTGCTTCGCCGCTTTAGGCGGCTCCGGCGGTGATAGATGTCGGGGTGGGCACCGGCTCGGCCAAACGACCGAGTGATGGACGGACGCCGCTCTCTTCTCCCGCCCGGGTGGACCACATCGCGCGGACGGGGCCATGGCGGTCGACGTCCTCTCCGCGCTCTCTGCCTCGGCGCGCGCCGGGTGCGGGCAAGCAATGCGGGCGGGGGCCGCTCCGGATGACGGCTTCCGACGGCGGGATCAGCAAGGGGCGTCGGCTGCACTATGGCAGCCGGCGCCCCTTGCTATGCTCAAAGCACTGCGTCAGTACGCGATGTGCAGCGCCTGGTACAGTTCCAGCCTCGGAACCTGCACTGTGAGCACCCCCTCGGCATAGCCGAAGGCGCAGGCACCCCCCGATACGAGGCTCGTCACCGCTGCAGGCGGTGCTGCCACCGGCACCTCTACGGTCATGCCGTCCATTGGCACCGGCGCGTAGAAGGTGTTGCCAAAGTGCCCCGAAATGTTCACTAGCTGCAGCAGCTGATCCTTGCTCCCCTGCGGACTGTACAGAGTGACCTCAACCATCGGCGAAATGTTGCCCCGCACAGGCGTCAGGCCAGCAAAATGCTCCAGCAAATCAGCGGCAAAATCGATCGAGTTCGTGTGCCCCTGGCGGTGGAAGAGCGTTCCGGGCAGCCAGGGAACATAGATAGCCTGGCCACGCCCCACCTTGCGCACGGTAAAGCCCGGATGCTCGGTCACCTGGGTATAGTAGCAGCGCTCCGGCGGGCCATACATGTGCGGCGGGATCAGCCGCAAATGCGGCTGCACATCCTCAGCATAGTCGCCATAGATGTACAACCCGTCCAGGTACAGCACGTCGGTCACGGGGAACCGCATAAAGCCCGTCTTGTCGACCATCTTGAACATCGCGGAGCGCATGTCCTCGCGCGCGGTGCCCAAGCCGCGCAACCCGAGGCTGGCAAAGGCCGGCATGGTGCGCATCTCCAGATCATCGGAGCGGTGGCCGGCCCGTGCCACGGCAATCAGCGTGCCACCCTCGGCCACCCAGCCGTCCAGCCGCGCCGCGACGGCATCGCTGATCGGCTGCATGTCGGGCACGATGATGGCCTTGTAGCGGTCCAGCGGCAGGTCGAGCAAGCGTGCCACGTCGAGAGCGTCGAAGAGGAAGTGGCTTTCGGTGAGGAAGCGGTACCAGCCGCGGTACTCGTTCTCGTTACCACCCGAGCCGGTGACTAGGGCCACATCCGCTCGCGACTGCAGTTTCGCGTAGACATCCTCATGGGCCGCCTGGAAATGGAACATGTCACGGATGCCCGCAAAGCCGGATTTGTCCTCGTGGTTATCCAGCCGGCCAATCAGGTACAGGTCCAGCGCGCCTCCGTTGGCCAGGTTCTGGGCCATGCGCAGGCGCTGCTGTTCCGGCGACACGGCCACATGCCGGTACGGGATATCGATAAAGTCGACCGTGGTCAGCGAGGTAAGCATCTCCGGGTAAGAGGACGTGCCCCACTTGGTGTACGCTGAGGCCGTGTATTGCCAGTGCGGCAGGGGACGGTCTACCGCGGTGTTCGACTCGTGTCGGATGATCCCGCGGCGCGCCGGCAGATGGTTGCAGACCGCGATATCGGGGCGCAGCGTCTGTATGAAATCGTAGACCTTGGCCTGGTGCTCAGTTGAGGTGCGCTGTTTGAACAGCGTGTACTTGCGATACAGCGGGTCGGCCATGTCTTCCTTGGCCGGCAGGTGCAGGCCTGTCTCCTCTGCAAAGCGCCGTTTGCAGCTGTCACAGTGGCAGATGCCGAAATAGTTCCCGGAGTAGTCGCGAACCTGGTACCCGCCCATGTTGAAAAAGATGCCGTCGATGTCATAACTGGTCAGGAGCTCGCGCAGGATCTCCAGCGCATACTCCTGCTGATACCCGCCGTTGATGCAGGCGTGGATATCCCCGTTGTAGTCAACGACTCTGCCCTCGATGGTGCGATAGGCCCAGTCGGGGTGCTCCTCATAGACCGGGCGGCGCACCTTGGAAAAGTCGGTACGCGCCAGGATGCGGATATCGGCTGCGTGGCAGGCCGCGATGATCTCGCCGAGACTGCTGCCCTGCAGAAAGGGGCTCTGAAAGTGAGAAGGCAGCGACGTCGGATAGCTAGCAATGATGCCTGCCATGTTGAACAGCACGGCGTTCGCCTTGAACCACTGCATGTCCGCCACGTACTGCGCCGCGTCGATATCGACCATGTCGATCTCGCGCAGGTTGGTCTGGATCATGCGAAAGGCCTTGCCGTCCCACCAGTCCGTCATGCAGTGCCTCCTTACAAAACAGGTGCCCATCGCACGGTGGCCGAGCTGGATCTGCTCGGCCACCGTGGGGCAAAAACGCGCCGGGTCAGTAACGAGAGCGGACTAGAGGGTGTGCTTCTCCGGGTCGTCCCAGAAGTAGACGCAGGTCCCCAACAGCGCCTCGTGGCCGACGTTGTTCGCGAAGGGGTACCCATCCCCCATGTTGCGGAAACCGTTCTTGACGATCACCGGGCCGACTTTATCACCGGTGATGCCGATGGCAAAGACCTCTTCCGCCCAGATATCGAGCATCTCGTGGAAATAGGCCAGGCGATCCTCGTCATTCAGGGCCATCTTGCACTTCTCGTACAGATCCCAGGCGGTCCACAGGAAGTGCCCCTCGGGCGGCTCGTGGCCGTTGGGGTCCTCGTGGTTCAGGTTCCAGAGCGCCCAGCCACCGAACGAGTTACGGCCGGGCGTCTCGGCGGTGTAGATCCACTCCGGAACGAAGAAGTTCATCAGCTTGTGTCCGCCGTACTCCCACTGCGCCTGCGACTCGTTGGCAGCGGCCCGCTCGTTGTAGAGCGCCGAGTCCATCACGTTGAGAGTGCACTTGAGGCCGACGTCCGCGAGGTACTTGACCGTCATCTCCGCCGCGTCGCGCGCGCCGCCGGTAAAGTAGATGTCGATCAAGAAGCTGATCGTCTCACCGCTGCCATCGTTCCATTTGCGGAAGCCTTCGGTGTCCTTCTCGGTGTAGCCGGCCTTGTCCAGCAGCTCGTTCGCCATCTTCGGGTCATACTGGGCGTACTTCCAGGCGGAGGCCTCGTGGTATTCCGGCGAGACCAGAGCCGGGCCGCCGTTAGTGGGCGCCGCTAGCCCCTCATAGCACAGGTCGATCAGCGTCTGGCGATCGATGGCCACGCTGATGGCCTGGCGCACTTCCCGCGTCTGGAAAAGTGCCGCCAGTCGCTCGTCCTTGCAGTCGTTGTTCACATAGAGCATGTCATCGAGCTGCGTGATCCACTTGAAGACCTTGTAGTCGCCCTTTTCCTCACCCTCTTTGTACAGCGTATAGTTGGCGACATCGATGAGTTGCCCCTGCATGTCGATTTCGCCGTTCAGGATCCAGAGGGACAGGACGTCGGGGCTGGAGAACTGACGATACTGGACCTTGTCAAAGTACGGGAGTTGCTGGTTGTCCGAATCGACGGCCGCAAAATAGGGGTTGCGCTCCAGCATCCAGAGCTCGTCGGATGCCAGGGTTAGCGACACCCAGGGGCGCACCGACGGGCGATCAAGGTTTACACGCCAATCGTTCCGGTTGGCATAGTACTCGTTCCAGGCGTTGAACCCTGCTTCCTTGACCTTGGCCGTCAGAGCATCCTTATCCTCGACCGCATCGATGTGGAACTGCTTCATATAGTGCGCCGGCACAAAGGGCTCGTTGAGGTTCAGCCAGTGCATGAACAGCGGGTAGGGGTGGGCGAACTTGGTGTGAATGGTGAAATCGTCCGGCGCCGTCAGTTCCATGAGGATCGCCGGCGTGCCCGTGCGGTAACGCAGCGGCAGACCGGGGGTGATATCCTTGTTCTTGATCTGGTACTCGAACCACCAGAGCGAATCCTGTGACGTAAACGGCTCACCGTCCGACCACTTGGTGCCCTTACGCAGGTGAATGGTGAACTCCTTGCCGTCGTCACTCATCTCCCAGGACTCGCACAGGTCCGGGCGCGTGCTGTACTCAAATGTCGTGTGAGAAAAGCTGAAATGGGTCGTGGTGCTGGGGCCCCCATCGCGCGGGCCGCTGAAGGCGCGCCGCATCGCTCCGCCGTACTTGCCATTCATCTCGAGAACCGGGTACACGGAAGGGTTCTCGGGCAGGCGCTCGTCGACTGGCGGAATCGTCCCTTTCGCCACACGCTCGGCTAACATGGGAGCCTCGGCGAACCTGGCGGCCGCGGCCGGTGCCGCCGTCGGCGCCGCCTGCTGCGGCACGGCGGTGTAGGCTAGCGAACTGAACGCAGTCGGGACAGCAGTCGCGGCCGGGGCAGCGGGTACAGCTGTTGCCGTGGGAGCAGCGGTCGGCTGGCAGGCCGCTGCAACCGTTCCCGCCGCGAACAACGTCGACACTCGGACAAAGTCGCGTCGCGTAAGGCGGTTCATGGTCCTCCTTCGAGCGCCTCAGGCGCCGATCCTGGAACGGAACGAGTGTGGCCGAAACACGTTGCTGCAAGAGCGCCAAGCCGACGTATCGATATGCTTCCCCCCCCTTTTGCCCAACGCGTAGGGAGAAGTTTAGCAGACTGCCCGCGCGCGCGCAAGAGAAATCGCTTTCAAACCGGACGCAGCAGGCGCGTCAAGTCACACCATGCGGAATCGGAAGATTCTGACTCTGCCTGGTGATGGTGTCATCGGGGGATACCCCCTCCCTCTTCCAGAACGGTCGGATCGCACAGCGTGGAGAGGGCGTCCTGTGAGCGCCCAAGAACGGCGGGGGGCAGGCGCGAGGGTTGCTGCAGGAGTCAGAGTATCTTCAGTCGGCGTGCCTGCTCATTCTGCCGGGCCCGGGCCGAGGGCAAGGTGGAGAGCGGCACAAGACAGGTGCGTGGCGGCTTCTGGGTGGGGCTCGGTTGGAAGAGCCTGGTCGACCTCAGTATCGGCCAAGAAGCGTCGCTCGCCAACCGGGCGCTGGCTGCGGCTACTCGGGACCGATAGCACACTCCTCGATGGCGCTCAACATCCGCGGGCAGGGCTACCGTCTGCGCGAGAATCGCGACGCGGGGGTCTTCACCGCCCTGACCGACCTCTCAGAAGGTCGCAGCCAGGATGCGAACATGTGGTTAGCGGGATCCCATCTGCGCGAGAGTGGGGTTTCCGAGTGGCTATGGATAATGAGTGATCTGCACCAAGAACTGATGCTGCGCCGCGTGGGCATCCCTGAGGGACTTGCGCAGGGGATAGGGACCACGTTCTGGAATCCCCGCAGTCGATCGGCGCTGGATGCTGACGCGCTGCGCATCTTACTGGCAGCGGCCACCAACGGGCCCCGCCGCACCCACGGCTGGCCGCTGGGGGAGGGTGTGAGCGCAGCGCCGAGTTGCCCGGATCCCACCGTCTCCCTTCATTGGCGTGCAGCGCGGCGATGCGCACCACGGGCGGGGTGAGGGCAGGAGGTGGCGAGAGGCGGGCGACCCCTGAGAGCCCAGGAGGACAAGATGGGTCCCAGCCAGGAGCGTCCAGTCCGCAGACTCTAGGCTGCCTGCGTAGCCATGGCGACATGCACCCAGTACGCCTGCGCCCATGCCTGCCTCGCGCTTGGGAGCCCTTCCCGGTGGACGAACCCCGCGCCGTTGTGCGGGTTACCGTGGAAGGTCGGTGTGTGCCCACACTACGGAACAGCAGCACTCTCACCATCTCTGCGACTTTGACGCAGGTTGGGCGCAAAAGTACAATCGTGGGCGTGTTCGGTTCGCACATTGCAGCGGACGTGCTTAGCACCTCACGTTGCACGAGCGGAAGTCACAGCTTGGAGTGCTCCCGAGGATCGGCGCGTACTACCCGTAGTGTCCAAAGCGGTGCAGATAGGTGTCTGCTTCCCAAGCAGAATGTCGTGGGTTCGAATCCCATCACCCGCTCAGAGTTTCTTGAGCTGGCCTCCGGTGGGCATCTGTCGCCCGCGCCGGGGGCCGCGTCGTTTCTGGCATCGGCCCCATTAGCGAGTCTTGAGGCGAGTTCCATGGCGACGACCACCCCTGGCAGCGCGCAGACCCTGGGCCTGCGCGACCTCTTCCTCCTGCGCCCCGGCATCGCCCACCTGAACCATGGTGGGTTCGGCGCCTGCCCCCGCCCCGTCTTTGAGGCCTACCAGGCCTGGCAGACCGAGCTGGAGCGCGAACCGACCCGCTTTCTACAGCGGCGCTACGAGCCGCTGCTGGAAGAAGCGCGCCAGGCCCTGGGCGAGTACCTCGGCGCACGCCCGGAGGACGTCGTCTACTGCACCAACGTCACCCTGGCCCTCAACGCCGTGGCGCAATCGCTATGCCTCGAGCCTGGGGATGAGGTGCTCTCCACAGACCTCGAGTACGGGGCCATGGACAACATGTGGCGGAGCGTCTGCGAGCGAAGCGGCGCCCGGTACATCCGCCAGCACGTGCGCTTCCCGGTGGCCTCCGCCGAGGAAGTGATCGAGGCGATCTGGGCGGGCCGCACCGAGCGCACGCGGGTGCTCTACCTGAGCCACATCACCTCGGGCACGGCCATGATCCTCCCGGTAGGCGAGCTGGTGCGCCGGGCCCGCGAGGAGGGCCTCGTCACAATCATCGACGGCGCGCACGCTGCGGGGCAGGTGCCCCTAGACCTCGAGGCGCTGGGCGCCGACTATTACGCCGGCAACTGCCACAAGTGGATGATGAGCCCCAAGGGGGCCGGGTTCCTGCACGCCCGCCGCGAGGCGCAGGGTCGCCTGCGGCCCCTGGTTATCAGCGGGGGCTACGGCGAGCTGCCGGCCGGGCGGTCCCGGTTCATCGCCCAGCACCAGTGGCAGGGCACCCGCGACCCGGCGGCCTTCCTGGCCGTGCCGGCGGCCATCCGCTTCGCCCAGGAGCACCACTGGGAGCGCGTGCGCCCCTCCTGCCACGCCCTGCTGCGTGAGGCGCGCCTCCGCCTGCAGGGTTTGACGGAGCGCGTCGCGCCCGTGCCTGACTCGCCCACCTGGTACGCACAGATGGCCCGGCTGCCTCTGCCCCCCTGCGACGTCGGAGCGCTCCGGTCGCGCCTGTACGATGAGTTCGGCATCGAGGTCATCGTGCTGGGCAGCCCGGCGGACCCGGCGCTGCGTGTGTCGATCCAGGGCTACAACTCGGCGGAGGATGTGGAGCGCCTGCTTGACGCGCTGGGCACCTTGCTCCCTGAGGTGTCAACGCAGGTGCCCGCAGACCCGGACCTGCCGGCGACGATTTGACCATTTGCCAATCACCTGTTATACTCTTTGTGTTAGGGTGCAGTGGGCTACTATGTCTGTAGCATAGTGAACCGTCATGGTCCCTAGACTCATGACGGTTCTCTGGTAAAAAGGGGCCGTCGCCGACACCCTAACGGATGGTTTGGGTCGTATCAGGAGGAACGCAGTAAGCATGTCTGAGCGGATTACCGGCACGGTCAAGTGGTTCAACAGCGAGAAGGGTTACGGGTTCATCGCCCGCGAGGGTGGCGCCGACGTGTTCGTGCACTACTCGGCAATCGAGGGCGCGGGCTTCCGCAATCTCGCCGAGGGGGAGCAGGTCGAGTTCACCGTGGAGCAGAGCCCCAAGGGCCCTCAGGCCGCGAACGTGACCAAGGTGGGCGGCGGCATCGAGAACACCACGTTCAGCTTCTAGCAACGTCCGACAACGCATCGCTTGGGCGCCACCCTGGGGTGGCGCTCTTTGTATTCCGCGCGGCGGGGGCCTAGCCCCGGCCCGCTCTCCGGAACGGCCCCACGGCAACCCTGCTGCCGGATAGGCCCTGCTGCCGGATAGGCCCTCCCTCGCGATCCCCTTCCCGAGGCTCGCGATCCGCGACGTACACGGGCTCTCACCAGGTACCGGTGGGCGCACGCCCCTCGTCCGCCTAGCCGCCCAGCTCCAGGCAGCGCTTCCGGTAGTGCCGGTAGTTGGCCAGCGACACCTCAGCGGGCACGCCATGGTCACAGGTGGGAATGTAGCCGCCTCGCGCGCGCATGGCCGGCAGGATGCGTTCCACCATGGCGTCGATGTCGGCGGGCGTCTGCGCCAAGACGCGCTTGTCGATCCCGCCCAGGATCACCAGGTCCGGGTACTGCCGTCCGATGGCGACCACGTCGCAGCCCGAGGCGACCTCGAAGGGACTCATCACGTCCATACCGATCTCGCGGTACAGGGGAATGACCTCCGTGGCCCGACCGTCGGTATCGATATGGATATGCAAGCGCCGCGACCGGTCGATCTGCCGGGCCCTGACGTTGGCGATCAGCTGCTGGTAGTAGGGAAAGAGGAACTCGCGGATCATGCGGGGCGAGATCAGCGGGCCGGCGTTGTAGCAGATATCCTCAGCGAGGAAAAGCTCGTCGAGGGTGACCTGCTGCTGGTGCCGGGCGATGACGGCGTCGGCCAGGGCCAGCCAGGCCCGCATGCAGTCATGCACCAGGCCGGGGTCGTCGTAGAACACGTAGAGGGTCTTTTCGGGCCCCAGCAGGCTGCGCAGGTACATGTACCCACCGATGACCCGCTGCGAGATGACCTTGCCCTGCGCAGCGGCCTCCCGCGCCTGCTCCAGGCGTGGGCCAAGGTCCGCGTAGCGCTCCGGGCTGGAGGGGTCCAGCCGCCAGAGGACGTCCCGCTCCCAGGTGGCGCGGTCTTTCACCGGATGGTCCAGGTACTCGGGCATAAAGCCGTTGCGGCGGCCCGCGAAGCAGAGCACGGCGCGCCCGGCCACGTCTTGCACCACCTCGTACGCGCCGCGCACCTCGAGGACCTTTTCCTCAAAGGCGGGGGCAAAGGCCGCCTCACACCAGCCCAGCCCGTGGAGATGATGGTGGCCGGGAGGGTCGTAGAAAAAGACCTCGGCCAGCGAGGCCTCCTCCGACAGCCCCTGCGCGCGCCAGGCGTCCAGGCAGTAGTAGCCGAACTCCCTGCGAAAGAGGGGCACACCCGGCACCAGGGCATAGGCGTCGCGCAGCTTGCGCGCCTCGGGGGCCATGCGCTCCCGCGGCACCATGGCGCGGACGCCGTCGGCCGGCTGGGTATGGACGGTCACAAGCGCTCCCTCCCTGGCGTGCGACGGGCCGCGCGCCAGCGCGGCCCGTCCGGTCTCTCCGTGCGTGCCACCTACTTGACCGAGTCGCGGTCGGGCAGGCTCCCAAAGTCGGGGATGTCGACCAGGAAGACCTGTCCGTAGCCCTGCGGATCGGCCGTGTAGGCGACCTGGGTGCCGGCGGAGTTGAAGGTCGGGTGCACGTGCACGCGCTGCGTGTGGAACGAGCCCCG
>JAAZBY010000240.1 GCA_012513595.1 Chloroflexota bacterium | reverse complement strand
CGCAGGCCAGGATGGTGGCCCAGTGGGCCATATTGGCATGGACGTTCAGCGCCCAGCCGTGGTAGGCCACCCCCCGCTTGATGCGCACGCCCAGCGCGGCGATCTTGTTGGGGCCCACCCACACGCCGATGAGCCCCTCGCGGCGGTGGGTGGCCAGGCCGAAATCAGCCAGCGCCGCGGCCACGACGTCCTCCAGCCCGTGCATATAGTCGGACGAGCCCAGCCCCCGCTCCCGCAGGTGGACGATCGGGTAGCCGACGATCTGCCCGGGGCCGTGATAGGTGACGTCTCCGCCGCGCTCCGTCCTGAGCACCTGGATCCCCTCGCGGGCCAGCACCTCGGGCGGGGCGAGGATGTGGGCCGCGTCGGCGCGCCGGCCGAGGGTGATCACCGGCGGGTGCTCCAGCAGGATGAGCGTGTCGGCGATGGCGCCGCGCTGGCGCGCCAGGACGAGGCGCTCCTGCAGGGCGGCGGCCTCGGCGTAGGGCGTCTGGCCCAGGGCCAGCAGGTTGGCGGATCTATGGTTGGTACTGGTACGGGCTGTTGCCACGATGCTCCTCGTCCTCAGGCCGGCAGGACGCTGCCGAGGAAACCCCGCTGCCCGCGGATGAACTCGGCGGCGCGCATGGGGCGCTTGCCGGCCGCCTGGACCTCCTTGAGCAGGAGGAGCCCCCGCCCGGTGACGACGGCGGCGCCGTCATCGGCCGGGACGACGGTCCCCGGCGCGGCATCCGGCGGGAGCGCGGCGCTCACGGCCGCATCCGGGTAGGGCTCCACGGCCAGGAGGCGCAGCGGCTGCCCGCGCCAGTGGGTATAGGCGCCCGGCCAGGGGGTGTAGGCGCGCACCTGCCGGTCGATCGCCTCGGCGGGGTGGGCCCAGTCGACGGCGCCGAGCGCCTTGGTGAGCGGCGGGGCGTCGGTGGCCAGGGCCTCGTCCTGCGGGCGCGGGGTAACCTCCCCGCGGAGCCAGCCGGGCAACGCCTCAACGACCAGCCCAGCCCCCAGGTGCGCCAGGCGCTCGGTGAGGCTGGCGGCCGTGGCGTGCGGGCCGATCGGGATAGCCCGCTGGGCGATGATGGCGCCGGTGTCCATGCCGGCGTCGGTCTGCATCAGGGTGACGCCGGTGGACGCGTCACCGGCCAGGATGGCCGCCGCCACGGGCGCCGCCCCCCGCCAGCGCGGCAGGAGCGAGGCGTGCACGCCGACCACGCCGTGCGGCGGGATGGAGAGGACGTGCTCACGCAGGATCAGGCCGTAGGCCGCCAGGACAAAGACGTCCGCCCGCAGGGCGCGCAGGCGCGCGGTGGTGGCGTTTTCACGCCGCAGGGTGCGCGGCTGGAGGACCTCGATCTCCAGCGCCTGGGCGGCCTCTTTGACGGGCGGCGCCAGCAGGCCGCGCCCGCGGCCGGCCGGGCGGTCCGGCTGGGTGACGGCGGCCAGCACCTCATGCTCGGCGGCCAGCGCCCGCAGCACCGGCACGCCGTACTCTGGCGTCCCCAAAAAGACCACCCTCGCCACCGACCACCTCCCGCGCAGGAACCCTCACGAACCGGGGGCATTCTAGCACACCCGCGGGGCCGAACCAAGCGAAACCCCGGCCAGACCCCTGCGTAATGACAAGTGAGAGCAGCCGAGCGCCCCACCGAGCGCGCTCGGGCGTAGATGGAGGTATGCGATGTCCACCTTTCCCAACGATGCGGATCCCTTTGCGTTGGAGCAGCCCGCCCCGACGGAGAACCAGCGGCTGATGGCCGGCCTGGCCTACGCCAGCCAGGTGCTGCTGCCGGCCGTGTTGCCGGTGGTGCTGCTCCTGAGTGAGGAGCAGAAGCGCAGCGCCTTCGTGCGGCGGCACGCCGTGCAGGCGCTGGGGCTGTTTGCGGCGGCGCTGATCTATGAGATGGCGGCCGGCGCGGTGCTGCTGGTGTTCGGGCTGCTGGTGCCCTGCCTGTTGGGGCTGTTGTGGGTGTTGCCCTTCCTGCCGGTGGTGCCGTTCCTGTACTACGGCTGGCGGGCCTACCAGGGGGAGGAGGTCGAGATCCCCTGGCTGACGGGCTTCCTGCGGGACAACAAGTGGCTGTAGGGAAGAGAAGAGGAATAATCACCACGGAGCCACGGAGGGCACGGAGGAGAGAATAAGAAAATACACCGCGGAGACGCAGAGAGCACGGAGAAGATAGGAAAGAAGAAGACAGGATTTACAGGATTGACAGGATTACCGGCCACACCAGACCCTGGCGCCGCCCCGTTCCTCTCCCCAATCCTGTAAATCCTGTTAATCCTGTCCTTCTTCTCTTGTCTTTTATTCTCTTCTCGGTGGCCTCCGTGGCTCCGTGGTGATTATTTCTCCCCTCCCCCGCTGGCCGCTGACGCGCCCCTGGCCTATAATCCCCGCACAGCCACCCGCACACCGCCGAGGAGGCGCCTCGTGTCTGCCGGTCAAGCCTGGATCCTCCGCCGCCGCTCCTTCACCGAGGCGCCGCCCGCCTACGCCGGGCTCGACCCGCTCCTGGCCCGCATCCTCTATGCCCGCAAGATCGAGGATCCCGCCGAAGTGCGCACCTTCCTCGACGGCGCGCCCGACCAGGCCAACCCCTTCGCCCTGACCGATATGCCCCGCGCCGTGGCGCGGCTCCTGTGGGCCGTCCACGCCGGGGAGCGCATCGTCGTCTATGGCGATTATGACACTGACTGCGTCACGGCGACGGCGCTCGTCCTGGGCGCCCTCCAGGGGCTGGGGGCGCGGGCCCGCGCCTATATCCCCGACCGCTTTGCCGAGGCCTACGGCCTGAACGTCACCGCGCTCAGCGCCCTCCGCGAGGAGGGCGCCGAGGTGCTGGTGACGGTCGACTGCGGCATCCGCTCGGTCGAGGAGGCCGCCCACGCCGCCGCCATCGGGCTGGACCTGATCATCACCGACCACCACTCGGTGCCGGCCGTGCTGCCCCAGGCCCTGGCCGTCATCGACCCCAAGCGCCCCGACTGCCCCTACCCCTTTCAGGAGCTGGCCGGCGTCGGCCTGGCCTACCGCCTGGCCCAGGCCCTCTACGCCGCCTGGAACGCCACCCTCCCGCCCGGGGCGCCCCCGGCCGAGGCGGCCCAGTTCCTCGACCTGGTGGCCCTCGGCACGGTGGGGGACATCGTCCCCCTGTGGGGGGAGAACCGCGCCCTGGTGCGCGCCGGGCTCACGGCGCTGCGCAGCACCGCGCGCCCCGGCCTGCGGGCGCTGATCGAGGCCTCCGGCATCGCCGCCGAGCGGCTGGACGCGCAGGATATCGCCTTCCGCCTGGGGCCGCGCCTCAACGCCGCCGGCCGCCTGCACAACGCCAACATCGCCCTTGACCTGTTGACCGCCACAGACCCCACCGAGGGGCGCCTCTTGGCCGCCCGGCTGAGTGAGATCAACCGGGAGCGCCAGACCCTGCTCGAGGCGCAGGTGGCCGCGGCCAGCGCCACCCTGGCCGCCGAGGAGGGGGACGTGGAGGACCGCACGCTCCTCTTTGTGGCGCGCGAGGACCTGAACGAGGGGATCGTGGGGCTGATCGCCTCACGCTTGGCCGAGCAGTATTACCGGCCGACGCTGGTGATGCGGGCCAACGGGGAGGGGGTGCGCGGCTCGGCGCGCTCGATCGAGGGCTTTCACGTCACCGAGGCGCTGGAGGCCTGCCGCGAGAGCCTGACGCGCTTTGGCGGGCACGCCATGGCCGCCGGCTTCAGCCTGGACCCGGAGAACCTGGGCGCCTTCCGCGCCGAGATCGAGGCCGTCGCCGAGGAGGCCCTGCGCGATTCTCCCCTGCTGGCCCGCCGCATCGACGTCGACGCCATCGTGCCGCTGAGCGCGCTGACCCTCGACGGGGTGCGGGCCCTGGCGGCGCTGGAGCCCTGCGGGGAGGGCAACCCCCCGCCCGCCCTGGCCACCCAGGGGCTGCGCATCCTCGAGTCGCGCGCCGTCGGGCAGACGGGCGCCCATCTGCGCCTGGTCGTCAGCGACGGCACGGCCACGCTGACGGCGATCGCCTTCCGGCAGGGGCCCCTGGCCGAGGCCTACCCGCCCAGCAGCGTGGCCGACGCCGTCTATACCCCGGCGCTCAACGAGTACAACGGGCAGGTCTCCGTCCAGCTGATCGTCCAGACCTTGCGCCCGGCCGAGGGGGCCCGCCAGTAGGCCGGCCCCCGCCGACAGCGCCCCTCACGAGGCCCAGGGCTGGGCCTCGGCCGCCCCGTACAGGCCATCGGCGAACGACGTGATCAGGTCCGCCCGGGCCAGCATCCCGCGCCAGCGCGGCGGGATGCCCTCCTCCCCGTAGAACGCGCCGGCCAGCTGGCCGTACACGGCGCCGGTCGAGTCGGCGTCCTGGGCCAGGTTCACGGCCCTGAGGGCGCCCTCCTCGAACGAGTCCGTATGGGCAAAGGCCCACAGGGCCGCCTCGAGCGTGCTCACGACGTAACCCCTGGCATCGATGTCCGCCTCACCCTTGGCCAGGAACGAGCCCCGAGCGATCGCCTCGACCTGCGCGCAGAGGGGGCGCGCCTCCCAGTAGCCCGGCACGGGCGTGTAGCAGGGCGCCAGCAGATCCTCCTTGCGCGCCCCGCGCAGCGCCCCGACGATCAACCCGGCATAGTAGCGGCAGGCATCGATGGCCGCCATGGCCCCGTGGGTAGTGCGAGACGAGTCGGCGGCGCGGTTCAGGGCCGTCCGCGCGTCACGGAAGAAAAAGAGGGGCACCGGCGCCAGGCGCATCAGCGAGCCGTTGCCGGCCATGTCGGCAAAGGCGGCGCCGGCGTAGGGGTCGGCGGCGCGCAGGTAGCGGCGCAGGGCGCTGACCGTCGTGGTGCCGATATCAAAGCACTTGCCGGTGGACGAGAGGTAGCCCT
>JAAZBY010000239.1 GCA_012513595.1 Chloroflexota bacterium | reverse complement strand
TGGTTCCCCAGGTATCGCTCATCTGCACAGTCTACAACGAAGCGTCGTCGATCGGCGGCCTGCTGGATTCGCTGGCCCGCCAGACGCGCCTGCCCGACGAGGTCGTCATCGTTGACGGGGGCTCTACCGACGGCACCCTAGAGACGCTCCAGGCGCGGGCCATGAGCGGCGCGCTGCATATGGTGGTCCTCTCGCGGCCGGGGCTCAACATCTCTGAGGGGCGCAACGCGGCCATCGCCGCGGCGTCTGGCGAGATCATCGCCGTCACCGACGCGGGGGTACGCCTGGAGCCGGCCTGGCTCGAGCACCTCGTGGCCCCCTTTGCCCAGGATCCCGCGCCCGACGTGGTCAGCGGCTTTTTCCTGCCTGACCCGCGCAGTACCTTCGAGCGGGCCCTCGGCGCCATCACCCTGCCCCGCATGCAGGAGATCGACCTGGCCTCCTTCCATCCCTCGTCCCGCTCGGTGGCCTTCCGCCGCTCTGCCTGGGAGCAGGTGGGCGGCTACCCCGAGTGGCTCGACTATTGCGAGGACCTGGTGTTCGACTTTGCCCTGCGGGATGCCGGCCTGCGCTTCGCCTTTGCGCCGGCCGCGCTGGTGCACTTTAGGCCGCGGACCAGCCTGCGCGCCTTTTACCGGCAGTACTACCGCTATGCCCGCGGTGACGGCAAGGCCAACCTGTTCGCGGTGCGGCACCTGGTCCGCTACGCCACCTATCTGCTGGCCGCGCCGCTCCTCCTGGGCCTGGCGCTGGGGCACAGCCCCTGGTGGTGGCTGGCCGTGGCCGCCGGGGTGGCGGCCTTGCTGCGCACGCCCATCTCGCGCCTGGCCCCCTGGCTGCGCGGCGCGCCGCTGGGCGAAAGGGTCGCCCTGCTGGCCTGGGCGCCCGTCATCCGCGTGACGGGGGACGTCGCCAAAATGCTCGGCTACCCGGTGGGCGTCGTGTGGCGAGGGCAGCACGCCCCCGCAGAGCCCTGGGCGCGGCGCGCATGGTAAGCCGGGGAGGCCGCGGCTAGTCCCGCGGGCGCGGCCATGCTATAATGGCCCGTATCAGAGCAAGCCGGGGAGGTGGGGGACCGGGGTTGCCATGCTGGATCTAGCCATCGTCATCGTCAACTATAACACCCGGAACGAGCTGCGCGACTGCCTGACCTCGATCGCTGGCAGCGAGACGCCCTTTTCCTACCGCGTGATCGTGGTGGACAACCACTCCTCCGACGGCAGCGTGGAGATGGTCCGCCAGGAGCACCCCTGGGCCGAGGTGATCGCCTCGGGCAAGAACGGCGGCTACCCGTACGCCAACAACCTGGGCCTCTATGCCGCCGGCTACGGGCTGGAGGGCGCCCCGGAAGAGTTGCCCCGCTACGCGCTGCTCCTGAACCCTGACACCGTCCTACCGCCCACGGCCCTGGCCGACATGGTCGCCTTCATGGACAAGAACCCCGACGTGGGGGCCAGCGGGCCCAAGCTAGTCCGCCCGGACGGCACGCTCGACAAGGCCTGCCGGCGCTCCTTCCCGTCGCCGCTGGTGTCGTTCGCGCACATGTCCTACCTGGACCGGCTGTTCCCCCGCAGCCCCTACCTGGCCCGCTACAACCTCACCTACCTGGACGAGGATCGCCAGGCCGACGTCGACGCCCTGGTGGGCGCCTTT
>JAAZBY010000022.1 GCA_012513595.1 Chloroflexota bacterium | reverse complement strand
CGGCTCTCGGAGCGCATACGCGTCTTGAGCCCCCTTCAGGGGGCGTGTATAGTAGCCAGGGGTCTTTAGCCCCTGGCGTCCGGGCGGCGGCGAGGTTTTGTGCCGTCGCGGATCCTGCCGCGCCGGAGCGGCGCTGGGGCGCCGCACTCCACATCGGCCGTCCGGCGGGCCCCGTTTTCGTGCCTGCCGCTGTGCAGCCCGGCGCACATGACGACTCCACATCCGAGGCCCGCCTTGGGCTGCGCAGGCTTGCCTGCGCTCTGCCAAGCCCCAGGCCGCGCAGGCAGAGGGGCTTGCCCCGACCGGGCCACGGATTCGGGCCGGCGCACAGGTCGCACCCTGCCGCACCCGCCCCCCGCGCTAGGCCTCCGCCGGCCCCTCCCGCACCCCCGCCATCAGCAGGCCGATCTGCTCCCGCGTGGCCGTGGGGCCGTCCACCACGGCGATGATCTCCCCCTCGTACAGCACCGCGATGCGGTCCGCCAGGGCCAGGATCTCGTCCAGCTCCGCCGAGACCAACAGCACCGCCACGCCCCGGTCACGCTGGGCCACGATCTGCTGGTGGATGAACTCGATGGAGCCCACGTCGATCCCCCGGGTCGGCTGCGAGGCCACCAGCAGGCTGATCTCGCGCCCCAGCTCACGGGCCACGACCATCTTTTGCTGGTTGCCGCCCGACAGGCTCCCGGCCAGGGTGGTCACCGAGGGGGTGCGGATGTCAAAGTCGCGCACCAGCCTCTCGGCGTGCTCGCGGATGGCGTCATCGTCGCGCACGCCGCGCCGCGCGTAGGCGGGCGGTAGTAGGTGTTCAGCACCAGGTTCTGGGCCACCGGGTAGGCCGGCACCATGCCGAAGCGGTGCCGATCCTCGGGGATGTGGGCGGTGCCCAGCTCCGTCCGGCGGCGCGGGTGGGCGTAGGTCACGTCGACGTCGTTGATGCGCACCGTCCCCGACTGCACCCGGCGCAGGCCGGTGATGGCCTCCACCAGCTCGGTCTGGCCGTTGCCCTGCACGCCGGCCACGCCGAGGATCTCCCCGGCGCGCACCTGCAGGCTGACGCCGCGCACCGGCATGCCGCCCCGCTCGTGGGCGGTGGAGAGGTTCTCGACGTCGAGCACCACGCGCTCGGGGTGGGCCGGCCCCTTGGGCACCTGCAGGATCACCTTGCGCCCCACCATCATCTCCGCCAGGGAGGACTGGGTGGACTCTTCGGGCTTGGCCTCCCCCACCACGCGGCCGTCGCGCATGGCCACGATGCGGTGGGCCACCTCGAGCACCTCGCGCAGTTTGTGGGTGATAAAGATGATCGAATGCCCCAGCGCCACCAGCCCGCGCATCACCCCGAACAGGTCGCGGATCTCCTGGGGCGTCAGGACGGCGGTCGGCTCGTCGAGGATCAGGATCCTGGCCCGGCGGTAGAGCGCCTTGAGGATCTCCACCCGCTGCTGGACGCCGACGGGGATCTCTTCGATGATCGCGTCGGGGTCCACGGCCAGGCCGTGCCGCCCCGATAGCGCGCTGACGCGCCGGCGCGCCTCGGGCAGGTCGAGCATCAGGCGGCCGCGGGTGACCTCTGCCCCGAGGATGATGTTCTCAGCCACGGTCATCGGCTGCACGAGCTGAAAGTGCTGGTGCACCATGCCCACGCCGCGGTCGATGGCGTCGCGCGGGGAGGCCAGGTGCACCGGCTCCCCGTCGATGCGCACCTCGCCCTCGTCAGCGTGGTACAGGCCGTAGACGATGTTCATCAGGGTGCTCTTGCCGGCGCCGTTCTCCCCCAAGAGGGCCAGGATCTCCCCCTCGTGGAGGGAGAGGTTCACGCGGTCGTTGGCCAGCACGCCCGGGAAGCGCTTGGTGATGTTGCGTGCTTCGAGGACCACCTCAGTCATCGGCTCACTCCGTCTCGTACACCTCGCCCTCGGCGGCCGGCGGGCGGGTGCGCCCGACAAAGCCCGCCAGGACGACGATCGTGGTCACGTAGGGCAACATGCTCACAAAGAAGCGCGGCACCGTGGTCACGCCGGAGAGCAATAGCTCGTTCTGCAGCGCCTGCGTGTAGCCAAAGAGGGTGGCGGCGCCCAGCGCCCCCACCGGCGACCAGTTGCCAAAGATCATGGCCGCCAGAGAGATGAACCCGCGGCCGGCCGTCATGCCCTCTTTGAACTGGCCCACCGCCTCGAGCACCAGGAAGGCGCCGCCGAGCGCGGCCAGCATCCCGCCGATGGTGGTGTTGATGTACCGCCAGCGGTTGACGTTGATGCCCACCGTGTCTGCCGCGCGGGGGTGCTCGCCGATGGCCCGCGT
>JAAZBY010000238.1 GCA_012513595.1 Chloroflexota bacterium | reverse complement strand
TCCGCGACGAATCCGGAACCGTGCTGGGCCGCCTGGAGGAAGTCCTCCAGACACCCGGTCACGATCTCTATTCGGTCCGGGGGCCTTCTGGCGAAGTCCTGATCCCGGCCGTGGCTGAATTCGTCGTCTCGGTGGATCTGGAGGCGGGCCAGATGGTCGTACGTCCGCCCGTTCTTGAGGCCTGAATGCGTCTGGACATCCTGACTCTCTTTCCTGAGGTCTTCGCTCCGCTCTTCGCCAGCATTCCCGCCCGCGCCCAGACCTCCGGTCGGGTGAAGGTCGAACTGCACAACCTTCGGGACTGGGGACGCGGCCGCCACCGGCAGGTGGACGACGTTCCCTTCGGCGGCGGACCGGGCATGGTGATCCAGGCAGAGCCTCTGGCGGCTGCGATTCGCGCGGTCCAGGCGTTGGATCCGAAGCCGGCCCGCGTGGTCTACCTGACCCCTCAAGGCACCCCCTTGAGTCAGGCCATGGTCGAGGAAATGGCCACCCGTCCCCGACTGCTGCTTCTCTGTGGCCACTATGAGGGGATCGATGAACGGATTCGCGAGACGCTGGTCGAGCAGGAGGTCTCGATTGGAGACTACGTGCTTTCCGGCGGTGAGCTGCCCGCCATGGTCCTGGCCGACGCCTTGATCCGCCTGGTTCCGGGGGTGATCGACTCCGAGTCGGTGGCCTGCGAGTCCTTCAGCACCGGAATTCTGGACCATCCGCATTATTCCCGGCCCGCGGTCTTTGAGGGGCGATCGGTTCCCGAGGTGCTCCTCTCGGGCCACCACGGCCGCATCGAAGAATGGCGCCGGGAGCAGGCCCTGCTCAACACGGCGCGCCGGCGGCCCGACCTGTTGGCGAGGGTGGAGCTGAACGCCGCCGAGCGGCGACTCGTTGGCGGCTGTCAAGAGCGCGGAGTCCCGTCCGAACCTTGATTTTTCCGTGTGGTGGCCCTTGCGAGACCCTGGCGGGTCTGTTATAATCGCCTCCGTCCTGCCTGAAGCGGGACGGCGTCTTTGGGAGGCTCTGCCCGAGGGAGCGCCCTGTTTCCTTTGAGAGAGCCTCGCCGTGCGAGGCTGCACCTTCCGGACGGCCCAGCAGATTTGGTATGAGAGAAGGAGATCCGCCATGGATCTGATCCAGAGCATCGAGCGCGAGCAGATCAAGCGGGAGATCCCCGACTTCGGCCCGGGCGACACCGTGAAGGCCTGGCTGAAGGTCATCGAGGGAGGCAAGGAGCGCCTGCAGGCCTACGAAGGCGTCTGCATCAAGCGCGGCAACTCCGGCTTGAAGGAGTGCTTCACCCTGCGCAAGATTTCGGGAGGGGTGGGCGTCGAGCGCACCTTGCTGGTGCACAGCCCGCGACTGGAGCGCGTCGAAGTGGTTCGCCGCGGCGAAGTGCGCCGGGCCCGCCTGTTCTACCTGCGCGGTCGCGTCGGCAAGAAGGCCCGCGTCAAGGAGAAGCGCTACATCCCGACGGCCACCAAGGCCTAGCAATTCCCCCTCAGGTGCTGCGAGGCCGGGAAGGGCTTCGCAGCACCTGAGCCCATGCCGCGGGCCCGTTCGGGCGCCGCGGCCTGACTTCTTGGCCGCCCGCGGGCCGCTGCAGGCCGTTCTCGGGAGCGCAGGCATTGAACGAAGACCAACTGATCGTCCTGCTCTATATCCTGGTTG
>JAAZBY010000237.1 GCA_012513595.1 Chloroflexota bacterium | reverse complement strand
TAGGCAAAGACGAGATTCCGGCCGGCAGACCGGCTGCTTCGCTCGGAATGACAACGCTAGGCGCGCCGGTCTACGCTGGGCCTGCCGCCCCGCCCTGGGGATGCGGCTGGCTGGCGTGGCGCGGCGGCGCGGGTATAATGCCGGCAGGTGGCGTTGGAGCGCTGCGGCGCCGGCCCCGAGCGATGCGGCGGCTTTGCGGCGGGCGATAGGAACAGGGCGGGCCAGCCCCGCGCACTCTCGACGTGAGGTGGGCCGGTGACTGTGGCGACGCGTTATGCTGCGACGGCGACCGCTCTGCGCGAGCGCCTCTTTGGTGACGCCGAGGCCCGGCAGGTACGGGCCGACGTGATGCGCCTGGCGATGCCCTCGATCGGCGAGCAGCTGCTGAACATGACGGTGCAGCTGGTGAACACCTACCTGGTGGGCCACCTGGGGGCCGCCGAGCTGACCGCCGTGGGCCTCTCCAACAACATGGTCATGCTGGCGCAGACCTTTGTCATGGCGCTGGCCACCGGCACCACCGCCGTCGTCGCCCGGCTGACGGGCGCGCGCGACCCGCAGGCCGCCTCGCGCGTCGTGCAGCAGTCGCTCCTGGTGGGGGGCGGGGCGGGTCTGCTGATCACGCTGGCTATGGTCGCCCTGGCCAGGCTGGCCATCGGGTTCTATGAGCCGGAGGCCGACGTGGCCGCCATCGGCGAGGTCTACCTGCGCATCGCCTCCCTGACCTTCACCATGCAGGGCCTCTTGATGGTGGGGAACGCCGCGTTGCGCGGCGCCGGGGACACCCGCACCCCGCTGACCGTGATGCTCGGCGTCAACGCGGTGAACATCGTGGTCTCGGCGGGGCTGCTCCACGGCGTGGGGCCGCTGCCGGCCATGGGGGTGCTGGGCCCGGCGGCCGGTTCGGCCGTGGCCCTGGGGGTGGGCGGGTTGGCCATGATGGCCATTCTGCTTGGCGGGCGGGGTGGCCTGCGCCTCACCCGGCAGGGCTGGCGCCCGGACCGCGAGGTGATCGGCAGGGTCATGAACGTGGGCCTGCCGGCCGGCGGCGAGCAGCTGGCCCTGCGCATGGGCATGGTGCTCTTTCAGCGCGTGGTGGCCGGGCTGGGCACGGTGGCCTATGCCGCGCACCAGGTGGCCCTCACGGGGCAGTCGATGTGCTTCATGCCGGGGTTCGGGTTTTCGGTGGCCTCGACCACGATGGTGGGGCAGGCCCTGGGCGCCAGAGACCCGGAGCGCGCCCGCCGCTCCGTGCGTGAGGCGTTGCGCGTCTCCGTCTGGGTGATGGGGGCGGTGGGGCTGCTTTTGGTGCTCCTGGCGCCGCAGGTGATGGACGTGTTCGTCGACGACCCCGAGGTCGTGCGGCAGGGGGTGAACCCGAACCGGGTGCTGGGGCTCTTGCAGCCGATGATGGCCGCGACGATGGTGTACTCGGGGGCGCTGCGCGGCGCCGGAGACACTCGCTGGACGCTGGTCATCACGGCGCTGTCGGTGTGGGCCGTGCGGGTGCCACTGGCGACGCTCCTGGCCGGGCCGCTGGGCTGGGGGCTGGTGGGCGCCTGGACCGGCATGGGCATCGACAATGTGGTGCGGGCGGTGCTCTTTTGGCTGCGTTACCGCACCGGCGCCTGGACGCGGATCAAGGTCTAGTGGACGCGCGCGGGCCGGCCCGCGCACTCCCCAAGCGGAGCGTGCACCATGGACTATCAGCGATTGCGCGGACTGGTGGAGGACTCCTCGCGGCGCATCGTCTCTTTTGCTGGGCGTGCCGTGGCCACGCCGAGCCTCTCGGGGGATGAGGGCGCCCTCGCCGCGCTGGTGGCCGAGGAGATGGGCAACCTGGCCTACGACGAGGTGACCGTCGACGCCTTTGGCAACGTCTTTGGGCGCATCGCCGGCGGCCCCGGACGGACGACCATGCTGCATGCCCATATGGACGTGGTCGCCCCGGGGGACCTCACGCGCTGGCGGCAGGCCCCCTACGGCGGTGAGGTGGCGGACGGCTACCTGTGGGGACGGGGCGCGGCGGACGCCAAGGGCGCCCTGGCCGCCCAGGTGTACGCCGCCGGCCTGCTCAAGGAGGCCGGGCTGACGCCGCCGGGCGACCTCGTGCAGGCCTCGGTGGTGTGTGAGGAGACGGGCGGCCTCGGCACGCGGCACCTGGTGACGGGCCCACTGCCGAGCGTGGCCATCATCGGCGAGCCCTCGGCGAACGCGCTGCGCCGCGGGCATCGCGGGCGTTACGAGTTCGTCGTGACGCTGCACGGCGTGCCGGCCCACGCCTCGGCGCCGAGCCGGGGCATCAACCCGCACTACTCCATGGCCCGCTTCCTGCTGGCCCTGCGTGAGGCGGGGCTGGTGTACGACCCGGTCTTTGGCGGCTCAAGCGTGGCGCCCACGCTGATCTATGTCGATGGGCAGAACGCCAACGTCATCCCGGGGCGCCTCTCGGTGCACCTGGACTGGCGGGCCTCCCCCGCCGATAGCGAAGAGCAGGCCCGCGCGCTGCTGGCCGAGGTGCTGCGCGGTTCCCTCGAGGAGGGGGTCGACCCGGAGGTGACCGTGCGCCGGCGCGCGGTACGCACCTACACCGGCGTCGAGCGCGAGGTGCGCTTTGACCTGCGCGGGTACGTGCTCGCGGAAGACGACCCGCACCTGCTGGCCGCGCGGGAGGCCCTCACGGCGGCGCTGGGTCGGCCGCCGGAGGTGGGGGTGTGGACCTTCTGCACCGATGGGGGGCACCTGGCCGCCGCGGGGGTGCCCTGCATCGGCTACGGCCCCGGGGAGGAGAGGATGGCCCACGTCACCGATGAGCGGCTCAGCGTCGCCCAGCTGTTGGAGGCGACGGTCGGCTATATGGCCATGGCCCTGCGCCTGGGCAGCGTGTAACATGTAACGAAAGGAAGGCGCCGGCCCCGCAGCCGGTGGGGCGGCGCAGGATTGCCAGGAGGACGGATAGCGGCATGACGGATCTGCACAAGACGGGCCCCAGCGGGGGCATCGAGGCACTCAAGCGGGCGGCGGGGAACCGCGCCGCCGAGTTCGTGGTCAGCGGGACGGCCATCGGCCTGGGGAGCGGCTCCACGGCGCGCTATGCCACGCTGCGCATCGCCGAGCGGCTGCGCGAGGGGTCGCTGCGCGATGTCGTCGCGGTGCCCACCTCGGACGAGACCGAGCTCCTGGCCCGCCAGGAGGGCATCCCCCTCACCACGCTGGCCGAGCACCCCGAGCTGGACGTCACCATCGACGGCGCCGACGAGGTGGACCCCGCGCTGAACCTGATCAAGGGGCTGGGCGGGTACCTGTTGCGGGAAAAGATCGTGGCCTACGCCACCCGGCGTGAGATCATCGTGGTGGACGAGGGCAAGCTAGTGCAGAAGCTGGGCACGCGCAGCCCGGTGCCCGTCGAGGTGGCCCGCTTTGGCTGGCAGAACACCCTGCGCGCCCTGGAGGCCAGCGGCGCCCGCTGCGCCCTGCGCCGGCGTGACGGCGAACCGTACGCGACCGACGAGGGGCACCTGATCGTCGATTGCACCTACCCGGGGATCGATGACCCGGCGGCGCTGGAGATGCGCATCAACAACATCCCCGGCGTGATCGAGAACGGCATGTTCCTGGGCGTGGCCGTGGCCGTGGTGGT
Organism: Chloroflexota bacterium; assembly: GCA_012513595.1. The sequence continues at coordinate 5,220 of JAAZBY010000237.1, read as the reverse complement.
GGCCGGGGCGGGGGGCATCCGCCTGCTGGAGCGCTGAGGAGATGAACGTGGAACGGGTCCTCATTGCCGACGACGAGGCGGGCATTCGGGGCCTGTTGCAGGCGTACTGCGAGCGCGAGGGGTACGAGGCGCGCACGGTCGACGATGGCACGCAGGCGCTGGCCGCCCTGGAGGCGGAGCGCTTTGCCGTGGCCATCGTCGACCTCTTGATGCCCGGGCATGGCGGCATCGACGTCCTGCGGAGGGCCAAGGAGGTCCAGCCCGATTGTGAGGTGATCATCCTCACCGGCTATGCGGACCTGGCCTCGGCGGTGGATGCACTGCGCCTGGGGGCCTATGACTATATCGAAAAGCCGGTGACGGACCTGGCCCACCTGGGGGTGGTGATTGGCCGGGCGCTGGAACGGCGGCGGCTGGCCGGGCACAACGTGGCCCTCCTGCGCGAACTACAGGAGGCCAACACGGAGATCGAACGCCGCCGCCGGCAAGAGCTGGACTATATCCGCCAGATCGGCCAGGCCATGGCCTCGGCCTTGGAGGTGCGCGACATCGTGCGCGTGCTGGTGGAGGCGGTGCACAACTCGATCCGCTGCGACGTGGCGGCCGCGCTGCTCCTGTCCGACGAGCGGGCGGGCCCCTGGGGGATGACGCTCTCGCGCCAGCGGCTGGGCACCGTCGAACAGGGGGCGCTCGTGCGCGCCATGGTCGGCCGCCTGCCGGAGGCGCTGCGCCCCCTGGCCGAGGCGGCCCGGCTGGAGGGGCTGGCTCCCGAGCGGCCCGAGGGGGCCGCGGCCGACGCCGCTGCCCAGGCGGCGGAGCCGGCCGCGGAGCCGGCCGCGGCTGGCGCGGCCCCCTGGGGGCTCTTGGAGCACGCCTATCTCTCGTCACGCGACCGGGTAGATGGCGTGATCCTCTTTGGCAGCCGCGCCCCGCGCACGGTGGACGCCCAGGAGCTGAGCGTGTTCGGCATCTTGGCCTCGCAGGGGAGCGTCGCGGTGGAGAACTCGCGGCTCTTTGCCCGCACCAACGAGCTGGCCACCCGCGACGGCCTGACCGGGCTGTACAACCACCGTTACTTTTTTCAGCATCTGGCGGGGGTGATGGCCCACGGGCGGCTGCACGGCGAAGAGACCGCCGTCATCATGGTCGACCTGGACGCCGGCCCTGGGCGCGGGCTAAAGGCGGTGAACGACTCGCTCGGGCACCTGGCGGGGGATGAGCTCCTCCGCGAGGTGGCGCGGGCCATGGAGGCGATCGTCCGGCATGACGACCTGGTGGCCCGCTACGGCGGGGACGAGTTTGCCATCGTAGCGCCGCGCACCGATGCGCGGCAGGCCCAGGCGTTGGCGGCGCGGGTGGTGGATGCGCTGCGCCGGCGGGTGTTCACCATTCGCGGCGTAGCGGCCTCGCTGACGGCCTCGGTGGGGGCGGCCGTGTCGGACCCGGCCCACGACGCCGATGCCTCGAGCGTGATGAACCGCGCCGACCGAGGCCTCTACCGCGCCAAAGAGCGCGGCGGCGACCAGGTCTGCTTTGTGGCCTGGGGAGAGTGACGCCGGCCCGGGGAAGAGAAGAGAAGAAGGACAGGATTCACAGGATTGACAGGATTCTAGGAGCGGCCACGTGCGGCGGGCCGCACGCCGGCAGAGATGAGAACGGGGCGCGCGGCGGGCCGATGTGGAGCCGTCATGTGCGCCGGCCCGCACACCGGCAGAGATGAGAACGGGGTGCACGCGGCGGGCCGATGTGGAGCCGTCATGTGCGCCGGGCCGCACACCGGCAGGCAGGAAAACGGGGCGCGCGCGGGCCGATATGGAGTGCGGCGCCCCAGCGCCGCTCTTGCGCGGCAACAGCCGCGAAGGCACCAAGGCTTGCCGCCGGCCGGACGCCAGGGGCTAAAGACCCCTGGCTACTATACACGCCCCCTGAAGGGGGCTCAAGACGCGTGTACGCTCCGGAGCCGGCTTTGGCCGGCTTCGGCCGGCTCTAGCCGGCGTTTCCCGTAGGGCGGGGTCTTGCCTGCCCCCCGAACGGGGGGAGCCCCGCCGAGTTGCTCCGCGGGGCGTTTGCAGAGAAGAGAAGAAGGACAGGATTCACAGGATTGACAGGATTTGAGGACTGCTGCAGAGGGGGTGCCGGCAGAGCACCGAGCGCAGGGGACCCGACATCCCATTAATCCTATAAATGCTGTAAATCCTGTAAATCCTGTAAATCCTGTGAATCCTGTCAATCCTGTAAATCCTGTAAATCCTGTCTATCCTGAAAGGCCATGGGGCTGCTTGTGGCGGTTCGCCGGTTTTGACGGGGCGGCGCGCCGTGCTATACTAGTCCCCCGGCGGGCTACACAGGCAACTGGAGCTGAGGCCGGTGATGAGCGTATCCACCCTAGCATGGCATTTGTGCCACATAGCACAGCACCGGCGAGAGGCGTGCCGGGCATCCCTTGTTTTGTGACGGGCTCTGGGCCAGCAGAGCCCGTCTTTTTTGCGCCTGCGGGCCGCTAGCGCCACCGTCAACCGCCCGGGCCAGGGTCGGCCCCGAGTACAGCGAGGTAGTTACCCGCAAGCAGGACATCGCTTTACGACCAGACAGAAAAGGAGATCGTCGTGTCCGAAAGCACAGGCGTTACTGGCAAGTTCGTGGGCTACCTGCCCCAGGACCGTCCGCCGTTCGGGGCGCAGGTGGCGCTGGGGCTGCAGCACGTCCTCACCATGTTCCCGGCCACGGTGCTGGTGGCCATCCTGACGGGGTTTGACGTCGGCGTCACCCTCTTTGCCAGCGGCCTGGCCACCATCGTGGCCCTGCTCGGGTCGGGCATGCGCATTCCGCTGTACTATGGCTCCTCGTTCTCGTACATCGCGGCGGTGGTCGGCGTGGTAGGCGCCGAATGGGGCGGCCAGCCGGTGGCGCAGGGCGGCATCGTGGCCACGGCGGTGGTGTCGATCGCCGCGGGCCTGCTGATCCGCTGGGTGGGCAAAGACGCGCTCGACAGAGTGCTGCCGCCGATCGTGACCGGCTCGGTCGCCATCGTCATCGGCATCTCATTGGCCAAGACGGCGCTCGACATGGCCTCGGCGAACTGGCTGGTGGCCGTGGTGACGCTGGTGGCCACGGTGGTCTATTCTGTCTATCTGCGCGGACGCGGCTTCTGGGCCATGATCCCGGTGCTCTTGGGCGCCCTGACCGGCTACCTGGTGGCGTTGGCGCTACGGATCGTGGACTTTGCGCCGGTGGCCCAGGCGGACTGGCTGCGCCTGCCGGCCTTTACCTTCCCGGTGTTCAAGTGGTCGGCCATTGCGGCCATCGCCCCCATCGCCATCGCCACCATCCCCGAGTCGACCGCGCACCTCTACCAGATCAGCCTCTACGTCGATCAGCTGGCCGAGGACCTGGGCCGCAAGCCCCTGAACATCAAGAACCTCATCGGCCTGAACCTGATCCTGGACGGCATCGGAGACGCGATCAACGGCCTGCTGGGCGGCTGCGCGGGCACCAACTATGGTGAGAACAACTCGCTGATGGCCATCACGCGCAACTACTCGGGGCCGGTGCTGTTGACGGCGGGGGTCATCTCGATGGCGCTGGGCTTTGTCGGCAAGCTGGCCGCCATCGTCAACACCCTGCCGACCGCCGTGACGGGCGGCCTGGCGGTGTTCCTGTTCGGCGTCATCGGGCTGCAGGGCGTGGCCCTGATCCAGTCCGAGAAGGTGAACCTGTTTGACCCGCGCCAGCTGGCGGTGGGCGCCGTCATCCTGGTGATCGGCATCGGCGGGTCGATGTTCGAGGGCGGGATGCTCCCGATCGCCCTGCCCGGCCTGCAGGTGGCCTTCCCCGACGGGCTGCCGGCCATCGCCACCGCCTCGGTGGTGGGCATTCTGCTGAACGCCCTGTTCCTCATCTTCCCGCCCAAGGTGGCTGAGGGGGAGACGGCCTAGTACCGTCACGCGGCCGGCGTCAGCGCACGCACGTCGGGCGGGAGGCTTCTCCGCGAGGGGGAGCCTCCCGCCCGCTTTGACAGTCGGGTGCCGCGGTGTTACCGTTCGGCGAGTTCGCGCCCCGTGCAAGAGAGCCTCAGGAGAGTACGATAGTCATGCCGTCCCGTGCAATACTGCCCACTGGCAAGCTCCCGCTAGAGTTCCTGGCCGACCTGTTGGCCCGCGTGCCCCTCGCTGACCCGCGCCTGGTGATGGGCCCCTGCCCGGGCGAGGACGTGGCCGTCATCGACATGGGTGACCGGTACATGGTGGTCAAGACCGACCCGATCACCTTTGCCACCGACGAGATCGGCTGGTACGCCGTGCACGTGAACGCCAACGACGTGGCCACCTCGGGCGCCACGCCGCTCTGGATGCTGGCCACGGTGCTCCTGCCGGAGGGGCGCACGACCCAGGCCCTGGTGCGGGGCATCTTTCGCCAGCTGCAGGACGCCTGTGCGGAGCTGGGCATCACGCTGGTGGGCGGGCATACAGAGGTGACCCACGGGCTGGAGCGGCCCATCGTCGTCGGCGTCCTGATCGGTGAGGTGGCCCGGGAGGCGCTGATCACCACGGCCGGTGCGCAGGTGGGGGACCGGGTGCTCCTGGTGAACGGCATCCCCATCGAGGCGACGGCCCTCATCGCCCACGAGCGCGCCGACGAGCTGCGCGCCAAGGGGTACGACGAGGCCTTTATCACCCGGGCGCGCGGCTACCTGCACGACCCGGGGATCAGCGTGGTGGCCGCGGCGCGGCTGGCCGCCGGGCACCCCGGCGTCCACGCCATGCACGACCCCACCGAGGGCGGCCTGGCCACCGGCTTGCACGAGCTGGCCTACGCCGCCGGGACGGGGTTGCGGCTGGAGGCGGCCAGGGTGCCGGTGCTCCCCGAGGGGGCGCGGCTGTGTGCCGACTATGGGCTAGACCCGTTGGGGGCCATCGCCTCGGGGGCGCTGATCGTCTCGGTGGCCGCCGAGGAGGCCGAAGGGCTGTGCGCGCGCTACGCGGAGGCCGGCATCCCCTGCGCGTACATCGCCGACCTGACGCCCCGCGAGGAGGGGCTGGTGCTGGTGGAGGGCGGCGTGGAAAAGCCGCTACCCCGCTTTGACGCGGACGAGATCACCAAGGTCTTCTGACGCTCCCGGCACCCGCGGGAAGAGAAGAGAAGAAGGACAGGATTTGCAGGATTGACAGGATTGGAAGACGGGCTGAGAGGCGGGCTCGTCTGGAAGGTAGGGTCCACCAT
>JAAZBY010000236.1 GCA_012513595.1 Chloroflexota bacterium | reverse complement strand
GCCTCGGGGGAGGAGGCGAGACGTCGCTGCAGGACGGTCAGCGCGAAGCCGACGGTGCCGCGTCGCTGGTCGTCGAGATTGTCGGCGCGGTTGAACTCCTCGCGCACGTACTCGGTGACGGCCTCGTACAGCTGCTTCTCCGCGGGCGAGAGCGGATAGCTGACGGTGTAGGCGCGCCGCTCGGGGAACAGCGGGCGGCCGTCGAAACGCCGCAGGTCCTCCTTGATCATCCGGCGCATCAGGTCGGAGATGTCAACCTCGTGCACGCCCTCCCGGAAGCGCCCCTCGAAGCGGTCCTCGTCGAGGAGTCGCAGGAAGAGCTGGAAGTCCTCTTCCTTGCCGTTGTGCGGCGTGGCGGTCATGAGCAGGTAGTGCCGGGTGATGCCGCGCAGCAGCTCGCCGAGCCGGAAGCGCTTCGTCTCCCTGAGCTCGTTGCCCCAGAAATGCGCGGACATCTTGTGGGCCTCGTCCACCACGATGAGGTCCCACTCCGAGCGGCGCAGCTTCTCCTTCAGGTCGTCGTCGCGGGCCACCTGGTCGAGCCGGATGATGGCGAAGTCGGTCTCCTGGAAAGCGTTGCCGCTGACGGCTGCCTCATAGGAGTCGCGGGTGAGGATGTCGAAGCGCAGTTGGAACTTGAACCAGAGCTCGTCCTGCCACTGCGCGGCCAGGTTGCCCGGCACGCAGATCAGGCAGCGACGCACGTCGTTGCGCACAACCAGCTCCTTGATGAGCAGTCCCGCCATGATGGTCTTGCCGGCGCCGGGGTCGTCGGCCAGAAGGAAGCGCAGGGGCTGGCGGGGGAGCATCTCCTCGTAGACGGCGGTGACCTGGTGCGGCAGCGGCTCCACGACGGAAGTGTGGATGGCCAGCAGAGGGTCAAAGAGGTGCGCCAGGCGGATGCGGTACGCCTCGGAGACCAGGCGGAACAGGGAGCCATCGCCGTCAAAAGACCAGGGGCGACCGCGCTCGACGACCTCGATATCCGGCTCATTCTCGCGGTAGAGCAGGACGCTCGCGACGCGGCCCGCGGGGGTCTTGTAGGTGAGATCCAGGGCATTCGAACCGAACCACTGGGCACGGACGACGGTGACTAGGGCATCGGGCAGAATGCCGCGGACGGTGGCCTGAGGCTGGAGGTCCTCGAGGGTGGTAGTCATGCGGCGGGTGAGCTCCTGCTGTGATGAAGGATGGGCGTCGTGGTCACCATCAGGAGCCCGCCGAGCACAGGGCGGGGCGAATGGATTGAAGAATGGCACATGTCAGCCCCCATTGGCCGCGGTGTGCCGTCCCCCTCTCCGGCACTGATGTACGTAGAGCCTACCATAGGTGATTACGTGTTGTCTTGTCAACCGTCGGCGATATCAGGCGCTGGACAGGCGTTGCGACCGTAGTAGACCCGAATCTTCTCGCGTCTCCCCGATGGGTGGGCAGGAGCCCGGGCGCCCTCGCGACTCTGTGCGGCCTGCCGCACGCCGATGGAGCCGTCGTGACGATGCTGCGCTACCGTGTGGCCGCATGGGCACCGTCTGGCGCGGCGCCGGTGGCCACTTCGTCGCGCAGCACGTGCTCCAGGGCGAGCTCCCGGTGCGGGGCCGCGTGTTGGGCAATCCCGACCAGGTTCGGCGGCGAACGTTTCGCACGGACTTGATCGTGGGCTCGGCGATACCCCCCGACCGCACTCCAGGTGATAGGCCGGGGTCGCTTTGCGGCCCGGCGGCACTCCTGGTACCATCGGCCATGAACGAACGGGGATGACGCAGAGCTGCGGGATCGGTACTAGGCCGGCCGGCGGGGTCCGGTGTGGCCGGGCTCGTGAGTACGCAAAGATAAGGAGGACCAGCGTATGCAAGCGGGTGTATGGACCAGCTTCCTGATCGACCAGACGCCCGAGGAGATGATCCGGACCTTTGCTGCGCAGCAGTGGTTCCGCCTCGAGCTGTCCGATGAGCACGCCCAGGTGCTCCTGGCGCGAGGCGCCCCGGCCGCTACCGGGCAGGCCCTGCGCGCGTGGGCCGAGTCGTACGGCGTGGCCTTTCCACAGGGGCATCTGTGGCTGGATAGCGACCTCTGTGCGCGGGATGAGCGGTTCGTGGTGGACACCTTGCGCCGCTGGCTCGATCTCTTTGTGGCGCTGGGGATACGCGCCGCCGTGCTGCACCCGGGGGGCCGCGAGCTGGCTGGGGAGGGTGCCAGCCCGGTAGCCATCCAGGACGTCCGGGTCAGGCGGCTGGCCCTGCTGTGCCAGCACATCCGCGGCAGCGAGTTGTCCATCTGCCTGGAGAACGTCAGCAACTGTGGGGAGATCGACGACCTCCTCGCCATCGTCGGTGCGGTCGGCCAGGAGAACCTGGGCATCTGCCTGGACACGGGACACCTGAACATGGGCAGCGGGGACCAGGCCGGGTTCATCCGGTCAGCAGGCTCGCACCTGCGGGCAACGCACCTGGCCGACAATGAGGGCGAGACGGACCAGCACTTGATGCCCTACGGGCGCGGCTCCATCGACTGGGGCACCGTGATGGCCTCTCTGGGCGCCATCCGCTATGGCGGGCTGCTCAACCTGGAAGTGCCCGGGGAAAGCCATGGCGTTCCGCTGGCCATCCGCCTGGCCAAACTGGATTACCTGCACCGGGTGATGGACTACCTGGTGGGGCTGACCTCCGCGGGGGAATAGCGGGCCGGCCAGACGGTTTGAGCGCCCCCTAGCCTGGCGCAGAAGGGCCGCGAGCGGGCATGCTGGGCGACGAAAGGAGACAAGATGCAGGCCAGGAACCCGGAGTACCAGCGCCTGGCGGTCCGTTTCGCCGGGGAGCCCTACCCCGGCAGCGCCACCCTCGCCTGGGAAGCCGCCGTCGGCCCCTCTGCGCCGCCGGCTCGCATGGTTACCGTCGAGGCCGGCCGCCGCGGCACCTGGGTGGCCACCATCCGTCCGGGTGAGGCGCTCCCCGCTGGCAGCGGCGTGGTGCTTACCAAGATAGACAACGAGTTCCGGCTCGATTGGCGCCACCAGGACTACTGGCCACGCTCCATGGGCTATGTGACGGTGGAGGACGACCGGGGGGAGGCGCTGCCCTTTGCCTGCGAGACGGCGATGAAGGCCGCCACCCCCGCCCTGGTGACGCTGCCGCGGGACTGGCGGGCAGGGGAGGGGCTGGTCATCCGCATCGGAGATCGGCGCTGGGGCGGGTCGGGAGTGCCGGCGTGGCCGAGCACCTATCAGGCGGACCTGATGGTGGGCGTGCGGTGGCCGGGGGAGGAGGCCTTTCGGCCTGTGCCGGAGGCCACGCTGACGATCCGCATCGTGCCGCTGCCGCCGGTGCGAAACTATTACGTGTTCGCCCCCTCGTCCGCACGGCCGGATGAGGAGGTACGGGTGCTGGCCCTGCCGGTGGACGCGAACGGCAACCCCATGCCGGCGGAGGGGCAGGTGCGCCTCGGGGGTCCGGCGGAGGCGGCCGGTGATGGGGTCACCATGGTACAAGGGCACGGCCACGCGCTGTGGGCGCGGGCGCGGGTGGCGGGGGAAGAGGGGCTGCAGCGGCTCACGGTGCGGGTTCCGGAGCGGGGCGTGGAGGTGCCCACCAACCCCATCCGCGTGAGCCGTGACGGCCCAAACGTCTACTGGGGCGAGTTCCACAGCCACGGCTATGACGCGTTTGAGCTGAACATCCTGAACGAGGAGAGCGACCCGCACCGCATGTTCGAGTACGCCCGTGACGTGACGGGCCTGTCCTTCCTTGCCACCGGCTCGCACATGTTCCGCGAGCATCCCGAGGCGGTCTCCGCGTGGTGGGGGATGTATCAGGAGGCCGTGCGCGCCTACGACGCGCCGGGGCGCTTTGTTCCGTACCTCGGCTGCGAGTGGCGCGACAAGCAAGCGCTGGGCGGCGACCGCAACCTCGTGTTCCGAGACCTGGATGCCCCGCAGCCCGACGCCACCTGGCGCATCGCCGAGGTCTACGATCACCTCGCCAGGATACCGGCCATGGTCATCCCCCACGTGGGGGGCACCGCCTCGCTCCCGGACTTTCACGACCGGCGGCTGGAGCCGCTCTGCGAGATGACCTCCGGGACGGGGAACTCGGAATGGTTCGCCCAGGCCTACCTGCAGAAGGGATACCACATGGGGATGGCGGGCGCCTCCGACGGGCACCAAGGCCGCCCGGGCCACCCACGCTCCGTGGGTTCCAACGGCGGGCACTTTGTGGACCTTCTCCGCCGGCGCGACGCGAACTATGGCGGGGGGCCGCTCCTCGGGGTGCTGGCGGAGACCCTGACGCGCGAGGCGCTGTGGGAGGCCTTCCAGGCCCGCCGCACCTACGCCACCACCGGGGCCCGCGCGCTGCTCGACTTTCGGGTGAACGGTGCCCTGATGGGCTCTCTGGTTCGCTCCTCCGGCCCCGTGCGACTGGACGTGGCCGTGGAGGGCACCGCCCCCATCGCGCGGGTGGACCTCATCCGCGGCGCGCACCGCCTGGCCCGCTGGGAGGGTGGCAGCCTGGCCTTTGACGCCCACCTGGAGGACCGGCCGCCGACGGGCGAGTGCTACTACTATGTGCGCGTGGAGCAGTCCGACGGGGAGTTCCTGTGGAGCTCGCCGGTATGGGTGGACTCGACGGCGGGGGGCTCGGTGGAAGGCCTGCCGACCTGGAACGCCCCGGACGAGGTGGACCTGGCGGCGGTAGGGGACAACGAGGCCAGCCAGTACCTGCCTGCTCTGCAGGAGTACCTGCGGCGCGAGGAGAGGCTGGAGGCCTTTGAGCAGCTGACGCCGATGCGCATAGTGCACGCCCCGCTGGGTGACTATGCAGTGTTCTATTGCTTTATCCGTGGGCACCGCATCCTGATCCAGTGGTTCTATTCGTTCGAGGTCCCGCGGCTGCGCATGGAGTATGGCTGGGTGCTGTACGGCGCGGAAATGGTCAAGGGTCAGCCATGGGCGCGGCCGCTTGCCGAGGGGCAGGACACGCTGGGAGGGTGAGGCGACCTCCGAGCCCGCGCCAGGGCGCGCCGCCCTCACGGGTTGCCCCTACCGGGCAAACATCCCTAGCCGGGGAGAAGTGGCCCGCGGGACTATCGGACGGATGATCGCCGCTCATCGCGCAGGTGATTACCTTGGAGCGGCGGCTGCTGGGAGTTGGCGCGGCGCGCGCAGGAAGCCCGGCCCAACAGGGCTGTTACGACGTCCTCCTGGCGACCTGGCCTGACGAGTTGGCGCGTAGCCTCCTCAAGGCGCCGGACACGGAGGCGCAACGGAAGCGCGCCGGGGTTGCTGTGCGCCGCACGCGGAGGCGCTCCGACGACTTTTTCGCCGGCGGCTGCAGAAGAGCGTTGTCTCGTCGTTCGCGGAGTGCGCGCGCCACGTCGTCGACCGGCGCATGGCCTGCAACCGTCTGGGCTCGGCCCTGGCGGGCAAACGCCCTGCCCCGTTTCATCACGCCCTGCCGCTTCCGGGCGGAGGAGCGCGGCAGCACGCGCACCCTGACGCACGACCCGAACGGCACGCCGCCGCTTTGCCGCCCGGTGGCACTCCTGGTACCATCGGCCTGGAACGTTCGTGCTATAAGGAGAGCAACGTGATCGATACGAGGCGGGCTGGCCGCTACGAGCGGCTGACGGCGCAGCTGGAGGAACTCCTGGCCAAGTCACCGAACCTGGTGGCGGGCATGGCCACGATCTGCGCCGTGCTGCAGGCCAAGATGCCCCACCACTTCTGGACCGGTTTTTACCTGGTGGCCGGGGAGAACGAGTTACACGTCGGGCCTTACCAGGGTTCGGTGGCCTGCCAGGTGCTGCGCGACCGGGGCGTCTGCCTGCACGCCGTGCGCACCGGCGCGGCGGTGGTGGTGCCCAACGTCGAGGAGTTCCCCGGGCACATCGCCTGCGACTCCCGCTCCAAGAGCGAGATCGTCATCCCCCTGCGCAGGGACGGGCAGGTCGTGGCCGTCCTGGATGTCGACTCGGACCGCCTGGCCATGTTCGATGCGGACGACGTCGCCCCGTTGGAAAAGATCGTCAACCTCCTGCAGCCCCTCCTGTAGGGCGCGGTCACTCGCGTCGGCGCAGCGTCAGCAGCGTGACCTCGGGCCGGGCGTTCAGGCGCACGTTGATGTTGGCCCCCACGCCGCGGCTGACGTAGACCGGCGCGGCGCCCCCCTGTGCCCAGCCACCGGCGTACTTTTGGCCCATCACCGAGGGCATTACCGGCGCGCCGATCCAGGGCAGGCGCACCTGGCCCCCGTGGGTGTGGCCGCTCAGGGCCAGGTCCAGGCGCTGGGTGGCCAGGAACTCGTTGAAGTCGGGATTGTGCACCAGCAGGATACGCGGCTCACCGGGCGGCATGCGGCGTAGCAGGCCGTCCAGCCGGGCCACCTGCGGCCGCCAGATGGCGGCCAGGTCGCCCAGCGAGAGGGAGCGGTCACCCCAGCCGGAGATGCCCAGGTCGTCCAGGCCGATCAGCCACAGCCCGGCCTCACCCAGCGGCACGCGTACCGCCTCATCGCGGAGGACCCGGATGCCGGCGCCCTCGAGGTGCGCCGTGATGCCCTCGGCCCCCTGCCACACGTCGTGGTTCCCGAGGACCGCATAGGCGCCCAGGCGCGGCCGCAGCGCCCCCAGCTCCTCAGCGATGGGCCCAGCGTCCCGGCGCCGATCGCGGACATAGTCCCCCGTGAGCACCACGATATCGGGCTGCAGGGCATTCACACGCTGCACCAGAGCGCGCACGGCCTCGCGCGAGCCCAGCCCGGCGTGCAGATCGCTCAGCTGGGCAATGGTCAGCCCCTCCAAAGGAGCGGGCAGGTCGGCCAGGTAGAGAGTCGGCGTGGTGACCTCGATCCAGCGGGGCTCCACGCGCAGCACGTAGAAAGCCCCCAGAATGCCGCCCAGCAGGCTGCCCAGCGCCAGCAGAGCGCCGGCCCTGCCGCGCAGCGTGCCCTTGGGGGGGAAGAGTCTCGGCCAGGGGCCTGCCCAGGTTGGCATTGCGGCGTCATCCTTTCACTCAGTAGTGGGCGCGATCGGCCCCCCGGTGGCGAAGCCCCTTTCAGACGGGGCGCGGAGAGCCGCGGTTCCGGCAGCGCGTGGCCTGCGGCCTTGCCGCGGGCCCGCGGCGCCGCTATCATGGCCTTATGATCGCAGTCGGTCGAGGAGGAACTCGTATGCGCAACGGTTATGGACACATGGTGCTGGATGAGATGGTCGCCAGAGTCCGGCGAACGCGCGCGGCGCGCGGCGCGCGGCTGGCCGCCCTGCAGGGCGCGGCCGATGCCGCAGCGTACCAGAAGGGCCTGGTGCCCGCCATTGAGCGCGCCTTCAGCCCCCGCCCGGCCAAGACGCCCCTCAACGCCCGCATCACCGGGCGCATCGAGCGCCCCGCCTACTGGATCGAGAAGGTGCTCCTGGAGTCGCGGCCCGGCTGCCTCGTCACCGCGAACCTCTACCTGCCGAAGGGGCTGGACGGGCCCGCGCCCTGCGTCCTGGGTACCTGCGGGCACTCTGCCGAGGGCAAGGCCGCCGATCTCTACCAGGCCTTTGGGCAACGCCTGGCCGTCTCGGGATTCGTGACCCTCATCTATGACCCGTTCAACCAGGGCGAGCGCGACCAGTACGCCCTCCTCGAGGACCGCGAGGCGGTGGCCCAGTGTACCTACGCCCACAATATGATGGGCAAACAGCTGGAGCTCCTCGGAGACAGCATGGTCATGTGGCGCACTTGGGACGGCATCCGCGCCCTGGACTATCTCCTCTCTCGCCCGGAGGTGGACCCCGCGCACGTGGGCGTCACCGGCAACTCGGGCGGCGGCACCATGGCCTCCTGGCTGTGGGCAGCCGACGACCGTTTTACCATGGCCGCGCCGAGCTGCTTTATCACCACCTTCCTGGCCAACCTGGAGAACGAGCTCCCCGCCGATGCCGAGCAGTATCCTTACGGTGTCATCGGGGCGGGGATGGAGATGGTGGACTTGCTCATCAGCCGCGCGCCCAAGCCGATCCTGCTGCTGGGCCAGCATCTGGACTACTTTGACCGTCGCGGGCACCAGGAGGCCTTTGAGGAGCTGCAGCGTTTCTATCGTTTGCTGGGCGCCCCGGAGGAGAACGTCGGTTGCTTCCGCGGCCCGCACGGGCACGGCTTTTTCCGTGAGAACCAGGAGGCCATGGTCGCCTTCTTTGCCCGCCATGCCGGCCTGTATCCCCGCCCCCTGGCGGAGCCTGAGGCTCTTGACGAGGGCGTCCTGCAGGTCACGCCGACCGGCCAGGTCATGGACTCTGGCAGCAAGCCGGTGCTTGCCTTTATCGCCGAAGAGGCCGCGGCGCTGGCCGCCCGGCGGCCGGCCCTCACCGGCGCAGACCTGCGCGCCGCGGTGACCGATCTCCTGCACCTGCCGGCGCGCCAAGGGCCGCCGCACCACCGCAACCTGCGCCCGGCGCGCCTCGACGGAGCGGTCTATGCCCGCTACGCGGTGGAGACGGAGGAGGACGTCCGCGCCATCCTACGGCGGCGGATGGTCACTCCTGCGGGGGCCAACTCGCTGGACGTGACGCCCGGCGTGAGGCTCTTCCTGCCCCACGCCTCGGCGGAAGAGGATCTCGCCTCCGACCCGCTGGCGTTGCAGCTCCAGCAGGAAGGGGAGTTGTACGCGCTCGACGTGCGCGGGATGGGCGAGTCGGCGCCCGACGAGGATAATCCCTTCTGGCACCCCTACGGCGTGGACTATATGATGCACGGCTACACGCGCATGCTGGGGGAGAGCTACCTCGGCCGGCGCGTCTACGACGTGCTGCGCACCATCGACCTGTTGGCCAGCCTCGGCGCCGAGAGCATCGACCTCTACGGCCGCGGCCAGGGGGCCATCCTGGCCCTCTACACGGCACTGCTCGACGGGCGCGTGGCGCACGTCACGCTCAAGAACGGCCCGGCGTCGTATGCCGAGTGGGCGGCCACGCCGATCGTCGACTGGCCCGCGGCGAACACCCTGACGGGCGCCCTGCAGGCCTTCGACCTGCCCGACCTGGTGACGGCCCTGGGCAGCCGCGTCACTATCGTCGAGCCGTGGGGCCCGCGGATGCGCCCTACGGAGGGCTAGGGTAGGGGATAGGCAGAGGGACAGACAACGAACGGGCGGGCCTGGGGCCCGCCCGTTTTGCGCCTCGGCGGGTCAGATGAACAGGCCCACGACCTTGCTGGCCACCAGCAGCATGGCCGCCAGGACCACGAAGGAAAAGTAGCGCTTCAGGCGCGCGGCGCTCAGCCGGTTACAGATCGACACGCCGGCCTGCAGCCCGGCAGTGCCGCCCAAAAGGAGGGGGACCACCAGGGCCAGGCTGGCGTCTCCGCCGGCCGTCTTGGTAACCGCCGCCACGAGCGAGGACAGCCAGACAATGGCCAGGCTGGTGGCCGCCGCGGCGTGGGCGCGCATCCCCACCAGGTACAACAGCCCCGGCACCAAGACTACACCGCCGCCGATCCCCAGCAGCCCGGTGAGGAAGCCGAGGAACAGCCCAAAGTACGACATCACCGGTATAGAGAGGGGCACGCCCGCCACCGACGCGAACGTCGTGGTGGGGGGAATGCGCAGCCGGGCAAAGAGCCCCTCGGGCGCGTCGTCTGCCGTCCCTCCGCGCGCCGTGTCTCGCCACAGCCAGAAGGTGATCCCGCCCAGCAGCACCACAAAGGTGATCTGGATGGCCAGGTCGACCACGGCGACGGTCTCCCCGCCGACAGTCAGGGAGCCGAGCCCTTTGAGCCACTGCACCACCGCATCGCCCAGGCGCACGCCGACGGCGTTGCCGCCAAAGAGGACTGCGGCCATCTTGTAGTCCACCAGGCCGTCGCTGCGCCGGCGGTACAGCCCGGCGGTGGTAGTGCCCAGGATCTGCAGGGCCCCGGTGCCCACCGCGATCGGCATGGGCACCCCGAGGAGGGCGTTTAGGAGCGGCGTGATCAGGAATCCGCCCCCGACGCCAAAGAGCCCCGTCAGGACGCCGACGCCACCGCCAATGAGCAGCGCACCGACAAAGAGGAGAGGGGTCATCTGGAAGGCAGGCGTCATTCCTCGCCGCCCTCGGCATCGCGCTGGGCGCAGGCCCGCCTCTGGCGGTGCTCGCGGAAGCGGTCAAAGAGATAGGCGCTGAGCAGCCCCCAGCCGATGGGGACGACCAGCGCCAGCACGATCTGCACAGTAGTGTTCATGGCCTTCCTATCACCCGCGCGTCCATCCCGGGGCGCTATCCGCTGGCGACGGCCGCCAGCGGCGTGGCCTCTGCCTGGCCGACGCGCATCGACCAGGCGAACGGCACCGACAGCAGGATCAACCCGACGGCGCCCCAGCAGAGCCCCTCGTAACCCACGACCTCCAGCAGCGAACCGGCCACCAACGACACGCTCACCGAGCTGAGGTGGTTCACGCTGACGCCGGCGCTGAGGGTCGGGGCCAGTTCCTCGGGGGGAGCGATGCGGTTCACATAGCTCGAGAGGCCGATGCGCATGGTGATCAGCAGGTTGATGCCCAACAGCATGGCCGCCAGGAACCACACATTGTGCACCGTGGCATAGCCCACAAAGCACAAGGCCAGCGCCAGGTAGCTGCTCGAGAGCATCACCCGCTAGCCGACCCTGTCGATGAGGCGCCCAAAGTAGGGCGCCATCAGGAAGTTCAGCAGGCCACTGATGGCCAGGAGTATGCTGATCTGCCCCACGCGCAGGTCATAGTACTCGACGAGCACCAGCGTGCCAAACGCGCCGAACACCTGCGTGCGGCAGCCCTCAAAGAAGGTCAGCACATAGTAAAGCCAGTACTTGCGCCGCACGACGATCCGCGGCACCGCAGCGCCCCGGCTGGCCCCCACGGTCCGCGGCACCCGCAGCACCACCAGCCCGGCGAGAGCGATGACGAGGCCGCCCGCCGCGTAAAAGAGGCGCAGCGGCAGGATGGCTGACAGCGCCGCCACCAGCCCGATGCCGACGATGGAGGCCAACGCGCCCATCGAGGCCAGGCCCCCCAGAACCCGGCCCGACTGCTCTTTGCCCGCCATCCCCAGGGCCAGGGCGCCCTCCGAGGGTCCCCAGTTGTGGAACCCGACGCTGGCCAAGACCACCATGGCCAAGAGAGCGGCGTACGAGTGCACGATGGCGTAGAGCCCAAAGCCAAGGCCCATGACCAGGAGCGACCCTGCGGCCCGCCAGGCCAGCGGCAGGTGGCAGATGGCCGCCGCCAGGAAGACCAGCAGCAGCCCGGGCACCTCGCGGACGCTGGTCATCCACAGCACCTGCCGGCCGCTGAGCCCCAGCGTGTCGACGAAAAAGTTGGTGCTGACGCCCGACATCAGCCCCTGGCCGAGCCTGGTCAGAAAGACCGCCGCAGCCAAGGTCAGCAGCTGCGGCGTCCACAAAGCGGACAGCTGACGACGTAGCCGCGCGCGTTGCATCATGCCCTGCTCTCCATGGCCGCGGTGCGGGTGCAGGTAGATAGGCCGCGATTCTACATCGCCGCAGAGTGCCCCGCAACACGCCCGGTACAGCCGCCCCGTCCTTGACGTTGCAGCAGGGCGACGGCTATAGTTTTCACAGTGATCGGCCATCGACACCCGCACGGGAGAGGAAAGCATGAGCAGTGACGATCAGGTCGCGCGCCGCCAAGAGTTGTACGCCCTGCTGGGGGACCTCCCCGACCGGGATCGCCCGCTTGCCGCAGAGGTCGTCAAGGTAGAGGAGCGGGATGGCTACATCCTGGAGACACTCGTGCTGGACCTCAACGGCATCGAGCCGGTGCCGGCCTACCTGGCCCTGCCGCAGGAAGCCGCGGGGCCGCTGCCGGCGGTGCTGTACAACCATGCCCACGGCGGCCGCTACGACATCGCCAAGGAAGAGTTCGTGGCCGGGCGGGGTGCGCTGCAGTCTCCCCCGTATGCCAAGGCGCTCACCGAGGCCGGCTATTGCGCCCTGTGTATTGACGCGTGGAACTTTGGTGAGCGGCGCGGACGCACCGAGTCGGCCCTGTTCAAGGAGATGCTCTGGAAGGGGCAGGTACTGTGGGGCATGATGATCTACGACAGCCTGCGCGCCGTCGACTATATGGTCTCACGCCCGGAGGTTGACGCGAACCGCCTGGCGACACTGGGGATCTCCATGGGGTCCACCATGGCCTGGTGGCTGGCAGCGCTGGACGAGCGCATCCGGGTCTGCGTCGACATCTGCTGCCTGACCGATTTCCAGGCCCTCATCGAGACGCGCGGCCTCGACGGCCACGGCATCTACTACTATGTGCCCAGCCTGCTAAAGCACTTTGACACGGCCGCCATCAACGCCCTGATCGCGCCGCGCGCCCACCTGGCCCTAGCCGGGAACCACGACCCGCTGACGCCGCCGGCTGGGCTGGACCGCATCGACGCGCACCTCTCGCAAGTCTACGCCGAGCAGGGCGCTCCCGAACGATGGAGCCTCCTCCGCTACGAGACCGGCCACTTTGAGACGGCCCACGGCCGCGCCGCGATCCTCCAGTTCCTGCGGCGCTGGCTGTAGGAGCGGGGCCGCCTTCCGCGCGGCAGGCAACACCTCGCGGGCAGCGGGCAGCGCGGCGGGGGCTCTCCCGCCGCGCCAGCACCTTGGGGCACTAGAACATCTGTTGTATAATGACCCCTGTTCGCTGCGCTGCTTAGCCTGGAAGTGAAGCCCAATGGATCGCATCTATGTGGCCATCGACCTCGAGTTCACCGGCCTCGACCCCCGTCGAGACGAGATCATCGAGATTGCCCTGGTCAAATTCCGCGGAGACGAGGTGCTGGACACGTTCTCCAGCCTGGTGCGCTCCAACCGGCAGATCCCGCTCAAGATCGAGCAGTTGGTGGGGCTGCGCAACGAGGACCTGCGCGACGCGCCCACCATGCGCTCGCTGACGGGGCGCATCCTCACCATGGTGGCCAACCATCCCGTGGTGGCCCACTCGGTCGAGATGGACCAGCAGTTCCTGCGGCGCCACGGCCTGCTGGTGAACAACCTGCCCCTCGACACCTTTGAGCTGGCCAGTATCGTCCTGCCCGGGGCCGGCCGCTACTCTCTGGCCAACCTCTGCGAGCGCCTCGACATCTCTCTGCCGCAGAACCACCGCGCCCTGCACGATGCCGTTGCCACCAAGGAGCTCTTTGTGGCGCTGGTCGAGCGGATCAGCGGCTGGGACCTGCGCCTGCTGGAGGAGGTCGCCGCGTTGGCGTCGGCCACTGATTGGCCGTTGGGTCGGGTCTTTCGCGACGTGGCCGCCGAGCGGCGCGAGGCCAGCGGGGCCCTCTTTGCCAGCCCCTGGCCCGTCGCCGAGGCCCAGGCGGGTCCCGTAGCGCGTGCCAAAGAGCCCGATATGCCGCCGTTGGAGCCGGCAGAGACCATTCGCCCGGTGGATCCCGACGCCCTGGCCGCCCTGGTGGCGCCGGGAGGTATCTTTCAGAGCGCCTTCCCGGGGTATGAGCATCGGCCCCAACAGGTGGAGATGGTCCGCGCCGTGGCGGAGGCCTTTAACCTGCCCTGCCACCTGCTGGTCGAGGCGGGCACCGGCACCGGCAAGTCGCTGGCCTACCTGCTGCCGGCGGCCCACTTTGCGCTGCAGAACGACCTGCGGGTGATCATCTCCTCGAACACCATCAACCTGCAGGATCAGCTGTTCGCGAAGGACATACCCGATATCCAGCGCATCCTCGGGCTCCCCTTCCGCACCGCGCTGCTGAAGGGCCGCGGGAACTATTTGTGTCAGCGGCGGCTGGGCGCCTTCCGGCGCTCGCGGCAGCTCACGGGCGCGGAGCTCTCTGGCCTCACAAAGATCCTGGCCTGGCTGCCGCAGACGACCACCGGGGAGCGCTCAGAACTGGTTCTGGTGAACGCCGACCAGACCGTCTGGGCGCAGGTACAGGCCTCCTCAGAGACCTGTTTCGGAGACCGCTGCCCCTATCGTCGCCAGGGCAGCTGCTTCTTTTACCGCGCCCGGGATCGCGCCGAGCGCGCCCACCTCGTGGTGGTGAACCACGCCCTGCTCCTCTCGGACCTGGCCATGGAGAGCCGCGTTCTGCCCGAGTACCACTACCTGATCATCGACGAGGCCCACCATCTCGAAGACGTCGCCACCGACCAGTTCGGCATCGCCGTCAGCCGGCAGGGACTCTACGCCTACCTGGCCGATATCAGCCATCGGGCCGGCGAGGTGCCCGGCGGGCTGGTGGGCCGCGTGCCGGGGCTCTTCCGCCGGCAAGCCGTGAGCCAGAACGCGCGCGACGCCGTCGAGGTGCTGGTCAACACCGTGGTGGCCGCGGTGCAGTCCTCTGAGCAGTACCTTTACGCCCTTTTCAACGTCGTGACGACGTTTGTCGACTCTCTGGCCGAAAGCCGCGCCCAGAGCCAATACGACCTGACCATCCTGCTGACCCCTGGCCAGCGCGCCCAGCCCGACTGGAGCCGCGTCGAGGTCGCCTGGGAGGACCTCTCCACGGCGCTGCAACGCGTGCTGAAGGGCCTCGGCGACCTGGCCAAACGCGTGGAGGAGCTCGGCGAGGACGAGCAAGATACGGAGCGTGGCGAGATCCTCCAGGAGCTCAACGCCGCCGTGCTGACCGGCGTGGGCATGTGGGCGGGCCTACAGGGCATCATCACCGATGCCGACGATGCCCAGGTCTACTGGCTGACCATCGCCAACCCGGGGGGAGAGGTCACCCTGCAGAGTGCCCCGCTCCAGGTCGGCCCGTTGCTCGAGGAGCGGCTCTTTAGCCAAAAGGACTGCGTGGTTCTCACCTCTGCCACCCTGCAGACCGGTAACAGCTTTCGCTACATCAAAGAGCGCCTGGGCCTGGAGGAGCCGACCGAGCTGGCCCTCGACTCTCCCTTTGACTTTGAGACGTCGGTGCTCCTCTACGTCCCCAAGGACATCCCCGAGCCGAACGAGCCCTACTATCAAAAGAACGTCGAACAGGCCATCGTGGACCTCTGCGCGGCGACCGAGGGGCGCGCGATGGTGCTCTTTACCTCCAACAGCCAGCTGAACGCCACCTACCGCGCCGTGCAGGGGCCACTGGAGGAGGAGGGGATCGTCGTCTACGGGCAGGGCTTTGACGGCTCGCGGCAGCAGATTCTGGAGAGCTTCCGCAGCACCTCACGCTCGGTGCTGCTGGGCACGCGCAGCTTCTGGGAGGGGGTGGACATCGTCGGTGAGGCGCTGAGCTGCCTGGTAATCGCCCGGTTGCCCTTCGCGGTGCCGACGGACCCGGTCTTCTCCGCCCGGGCCGCCACGTTTGACGACCCCTTTAGCGAGTTCTACCTGCCAGACGCGATCCTGCGCTTCCGCCAGGGCTTTGGCCGGCTGATCCGCAGCACGGATGACTATGGCCTGGTGGTCGTGCTGGACAAGCGCCTGCTGACCAAGTCCTACGGGAAGACCATTCTCCGCTCTCTGCCTGGCTGCACGGCACGCCAGGGCCCCATCCGGCTGTTGCCCGATCTCGCCAGGCGTTGGCTCGACCCGGCCAATCGCGGCTGAGTGCCCGGCCCGCGGGAATTTGCCGCGCCGCTGTTCCCCGCTATAATGTGGTTGATTATGTATTGCCCGGTGCAGTGGAGGATTTACCATGATATCGGTCACAGAGCTTCGCAAAGGCGTCACCTTTGAGATGGACGGCGAGCTGTTCAAAGTCCTGGACTACGACCACTACAAGCCCGGTCGCGGGACGGCCGTTATCCGCACCAAGCTGCGCAACCTCCGCACCGGCGCCACCATCTCCCGGAACTTTATCAGTGGCGACCGCGTGCAGAGCGTGCGCCTTGATCATCATAACGTCCAGTTCCTCTACTCCGACGGCGACCTGTACCACTTTATGGATACGGAGACGTTCGAGCAGCCGATCCTGACCCGCGAGCTGCTGGCCGACGTCATCCCCTACATGAAGGACGGGACCACGCTGGACATGGAGACCTACGAGGGCGAGCCGATCGGCATCGAGCTGCCCATCACCATCGACCTGGAGGTCACCGACGCGCCGCCCGGGTTCGCCGGCGACACTGCCACCGGCGCGACCAAGGAGGTGACGCTGGAGACGGGCCTCAAGATCCAGGTGCCCCTGTTCATCAAGACGGGCGACGTGCTGCGCATCGACACGCGCACCGGCGAGTACCAGACGCGCGTCTGACGCGCTTGCCCCGCCCAGCATGCCAACGGGCCCCTGGCGCATGTTGTGCCAGGGGCCCGTCTCGTTCCATCCCACGCTCTAGTCGTCCGCCGCGTCAGGGTCCTGATCGTGCGGACCCGTCAGGGGCACAAAGGCCACCTCAAAGATTCGCTGCGTGGTCACCTTGTCCCCCTCACGGCGCAGCAGGTAGAGCACCTGGTAGTCTCCCTGGCTGCCCACCGGGATGACCAGGCGCCCACCGTCACGCAGCTGGGCCGAGAGAGGCGGCGGCACTTGTTCAGGAGCGCAGGTGGCCAGGATCGCGTCATAGGGGGCGTGCTCCGCCCAGCCATAGTAACCATCGCCGAGGCGGAGCTGCACGCGCGCATACCCCAGCTCGGCCAGGCGGGCCTTGGCCTGCCTGTACAGCCCTTCGACGATCTCCACGCTGTACACCTCGCCGGCCAGCTCCGCGAGGATCGCCGTCTGGTAGCCGCAGCCGGTACCGATCTCCAGCACGCGGCTCTCCTTCGTCAGGTCCAGCAGCATGCTCATCACCGCTACGATATACGGTTGCGAGATCGTCTGCCCGTACCCGATGGGTAGCGGCTGGTCAGCATAGGCGTCTTCCAGGGTCTCTCGCGGCACGAAGAGATGCCTCGGCACCCGTGCCATCGCCTGGAGGACCGCCTCATCCGTGATGCCACGCATGCGCAGCTGGCGTTGCAGCAGGCGCCGCAGGGCATCTCCCTCAGCCACGTCCTCCGCCCTCATGCTGCCCTTTCCTCATCCCAACCGCACCCATTCTAGCACGCACCCTTGCCCACGCCAACGCAGTGGCAAACTAGCAAGGCTCTCACTTGGCGGTTTGCTTTGCCCTCGCGTCAGAGACTGGCTCTTCTAGATATACACATACATATCATCATATAGTTCTTATAGTTAGTAGTCGTAGTAGGGCCTGTGGATATGTGGGCGAAGGCACGTCGACCACAAGCCATAGGCGACCAGCGCGGAGGGACCTCTACCTGTAGTGGGAAAGGGGTTCTGCCCTTCGTGGATAACCCGTCCACGGGGTGTGGAGGCGTGCGGGGACAGT
>JAAZBY010000021.1 GCA_012513595.1 Chloroflexota bacterium | reverse complement strand
GCGGCGGGCGCCCCGTTCCCGCGCATCGGCAAGCTGCACAAGGGGGGCCAGAGGTCTGGCGACGCCCTCGGCCAGGACCTGACCCACTTTCGCTTCAGTGCACAGGGCGACGGCAAGGCGGTGGAGGAGGCCTTTACCGCCCTCTATGGGTCCGAGCCAGCCATGCTGCGCGTCTACCTCCCGTACGACGATGTGGCCAGCAACTTTTCCTGCTGGATGGAGCAGTGGGGGGCGGGCGGGCGGCTGATCCACCGCTGTGACGGCGAGTACTGCGTCAAGTGGCTGGGGGACGACGGCCACTATGTGCATGATCCCGACATGACCATGCGGCGCCCCTGCCCGTTCGCCGAAGAGAGGCAGGCGCCCAACCGTTGTCGCGAGGTCGGCCGCCTGGACGTGATCCTACCCGAGCTATGGGAGGCGGGCCACGCCGGCGTGGTGACCTTGGAGACCCACTCGGTGCACGACATCGTCCATATCGACGCCGTCCTGCGCCACGCCCTAGAGCACTCGGTGAGCCCTCGGGCCGGGCTGCGCGGCATCGAGTTCGCCTTGCGCCGCCAGCCCCAGCGCATCAGCCGCCCAGGGGCCAAGGGGCCGGCCATGACGACCAAGTGGCTGGTGAAGATCGAGCCGGCGGCCGAGTGGTTGCTGGCGCAGCTGCAGCTGGCGCGGGAGGCGCAGCTGGGCGGCCGCTTCCGCCCGGCCCACCCTGCCATCGAGGGGGGCGCTCCCGCCGACCAAGAGACTGGCCCGTCCGCGGATGAGCGGCCCGAGCCTGCCTCGCCGGGCCCCATCGCTGAGGCGGGCGAGGCGGCCCCCGCCACGGCACCCTGGGTGCACGACCGTGACCTGGTACACATCCTGGTGGCCCTCGGGCGTGACCTGCGCCTAAGCAAGATCGCCTTCCTCGAAGCGCTGGGGGTAAGCCGCCTCGGGGAGATCGCCTATGGGTACGAGGAGGCCCTCGAACGCGTGCGGCGCGAGGGGGCCGCGATCGGGTCTGCGGCCTGTGGCTGAGCCCCAGGCCCAAGAGGAGTACTGAGATGGCACCCAACGACCCTCGTCCTGACCTACGCATGGACCATGATCTCTGGCAGAGCACCCTCGCCCTGGCCAGTGAGCCGGGCTGCTGCCAGGCGGAGCTCTTCTGGGCGCTGGACGGGCTGCGCTGCCTGGGCGCGCGGCTGACGCGCCAGCGGGCCGGGGCGCTGCGCTTCGAGCGGGGGGAGATGGATCCGGACGAGTTCGGGCAGGCCTGCCGGCGCTACCTGCTGCCGCACTTGCCCGCGCTGCGTGAGGTCCTACGGTCCGTGGCCGACCCGCAGAGGGCAGAGGAGGTGGCTAGGCACCGTACCGTTGCCTGACGACGCCTGTCGATCGCCGCGCGCCTCTGCCACGCTCAGGGCCGGGGGCGCGCTGCCTTGTCGCTATCCCATCGCGATGGTATAATGTAGCTAGTAAAGGAAACTTGGAGGGGACTGCTCTGAGAATGCCGGTGTGATGTAGAGGGTGCCTCGCACAGAGCGTCATGCGCCCCTTGTTGCGCCCGAAGCAGTCCGTGGGGAGCTTTTGCTCTTCTGGCAGGGATTGTACCGTTGTCCGGCCAGAGAGCCAGTGGCGAGGGGTAGCGCTATGTTTTCTGTGGGCAGCAAGGTGGTGCATCCAACGTGTGGTGCGGGCACCATCGTCACCATCCAGGAGAAGAGCCTGGGTGAACACACGACCCGGTACTATGTCATCGAGACCGCTTCGCGCGGGCGGCAGCCCTTTGTGCCAGTGGACCGCAGCGAGGCGGTTGGGCTTCACCCGGTGGCCTCCAAGACCAAACTCAAGGACCTGCTCGAGGAACCCTTCGAAGAGCCCGACAAGAGCGACATCTCTGGGGACTACAAGGCCCGCCAGGAAGACATGCGCGAACGCCTCAAGTCGGGCTCCTTTGGTGAGGTTCTCTCGGTGGTGCGGGTGCTCTACCTGATCAACTCGCAGCGCCCGCTGGGTACGGTCGACCGCGGACTCCTCGACCTCGGCAAGGAGCTGCTGGCCAGCGAGTATG
>JAAZBY010000235.1 GCA_012513595.1 Chloroflexota bacterium | reverse complement strand
CCCAACCGACGCCTACGGCCAGATCGTCGGCTACAAGACCGACCATGACCCGCGCCAGCGCGCCACCTCCATCGGCCCCTACACCTCCCGCGAGATGTGCCGGGCGCTGATCCGCCAGGCCCAGCAGCTGGGCATCCCCTTCCGTGAGGGGAGAGTGGTGGTGTCTCTCTTGACGGTGGGCAAGGGCGCCGATAAGCGCGCCGCCGGGGCCATCGCCCTGGACGAGGCCGGCCAGCCTGAGGTCTACCTGGCGGAGAACGTCGTGTTCGCCGTGGGAGGGCCGGGCGGCCTGTACAAGACCAGCGTCTACCCCGAGGTGCACACCGGCGCCATCGGCCTGGGCCTGATGGCCGGCGCCAAGGCCCAGAGCCTGCCCGAGTCGCAGTATGGGCTGGCCTCGATCAAGTTTCGCTGGAACGTCTCCGGCACCTACATGCAGGTCATCCCCCGCTTTGTGAGCACCGACGCCGACGGCGCCAGCAACCCGCGCGAGTTCCTGCGCGACTACTTTGCCTCCGTCGGCGAGATGAACTCGATGGTGTTCCTCAAGGGGTACCAGTGGCCGTTTGACTCGCGCAAGATCGAGGGGGGCTCCTCGATCGTCGACATCCTGGTGTACATCGAGTCGGTGCTGCGCGGCCGGCGGGTGTTCCTCGACTTTCGCGCCAACCCCGAGGGCTACCGCGCCGAGGACCTCAGCCCCGAAGCGCTCGACTACCTGACCCGCTCCGAGGCCCTGCTCGAGACGCCCATCGCCCGCCTGCAAAAGATGAACCCTGGGGCGATCACGCTCTACTCCGACCACGGCATCGACATCGTCACGGAGCCGCTGGAGATCGCCGTGTGCGCCCAGCACAACAACGGCGGCCTGGCCGGCAACCACTGGTGGGAGTCGGCCAACATCAAGCACCTCTTCCCGGTGGGTGAGGTGAACGGCTCGCACGGCGTCTACCGTCCGGGCGGTTCGGCGCTCAACTCCGGGCAGGTGGGTTCCTTCCGGGCCGCCGAGTTCATTGCCAACCGCTACACCGGCTGGACGCTCGACGTCGCCGAGGCGCAGGCCGCAGCGAAGGCGGTCCTGGCCGACGTGCTCGGCTGGGTGGGGCGCTGCGCGGGGGCCAAGACCTCTTGGGCCAGCGAGCGGGCCGAGTTCCAGGCGCGCATGTCGCGCGCTGGGGCGCACATCCGCTCCAAAGAGAGCATCCGCGAGGCGGTCGCCGAGGCCTGGGAGCAGGTACGCCGGCTCGACGCGCAGGGCTGCGCGTACTCCTCGGCGGGCGAGATGGCCGAGGCGCTGCGCAACCGGCAGCTCTGCTTTGCGCACGCCGTGTACCTGAGCGCCATCCAGTTCGCCATGGAGAGCGGCGTGGGCAGCCGCGGTTCCGCCATGGTGTTGGACCGCAGCGGTACCAGCCCGCACCCGCAGCTGGGCGCGGAGTGGAACTTTGCCCGCGAGGATGCCGCCTTCCGCAACCAGGTGCTCGAGACGGTCGCTTCGCCGAGCGGTGAGGTGACCCATGCCTGGGTGGCGCGGCGCGCCATCCCCGAGACCGACGTCTGGTTTGAGACGGCCTGGGCCGCCTATCGAAACGGTGAGATCTACAAGGCCTAGCCTGTCATCGTCAGGAATGCACACCGGGCGGATACAGGCAACCCTGTATCCGCCCGGTCTCTGCTTGGGGCGCTTGCGGCTACTGCATCACCATCTGGATCTCGGGCTTGTCGATCTGGATCAGGATGAGCGCCGAGAGGGCCATGGAGACCAGCGACAGGCCCAGCAGCCAGACGTCGAGCCCCCCTTGGGCAGGGGCGACGTTGCCGAGCAGTACCAGCAGGCGCACGATGATGTTCAGCCCCTGGACAAAGATGGTGGCCAGGCGCCCCCAGGCCCGCAACCGGTAGAGGGCCACGCCCAACAGGCCGAACAGCGCTGCGACGGCCAAGAGGATGGCCGGGCCAATGCCCCCCCACAGGCGCGGCGGTAAGAGCAGGACGGTGACAACCTGCAGGGCGGCGATCAGGACCAGGTTCCTCGGGGGGCTGGGCTGCATTGGTGTACCTCCCACTGGCTGAATGCCGGTGAGTATAGAGGCGCGGGGGGCACGTGTCAATCGCCGCGCGTTTGCGACTGTTGGAGGAGAAGAGAAGAGAAGAAGGACAGGATTCACAGGATTGACAGGATTACTAGACTCCAGCACAGATAGGTGCCTTCAGGAGAGGCGGTCACACGTCCCCAATCCTGTCAGTCCTCTCCCAGTCATCCCAGGTACGGGATGTGGGGGAGCATGGAACGCGAAAAGGCCGCGTCTGGATGGCTGGGTGTGCGGCGCCACAGGGATGGGAGAGTCATGCTGCGTATCGGAGACAAGGTCGTTGCCCCTCGGCTCGTTGTGTTTGACAAGGACGGCACCCTCATTGCCTTTGAGGCGCTCTGGCATACCTGGTTCGAACGGGTGTGGGCGGCGGTGGATGTGCACCTGCCGCAGACCGCCGAGGCGCGCCAGGGCCTGGCCGCCACCCTCGGCTTTGACTTGGTGACCCGCGCCTGGGACCCGCTCGGCCCGCTGACCCTGGCGGCCACCGGGGAAGTGGTCGTGCTGATCGCCAGCCAGCTGTACCGCTACGCGGGCCTGACCTGGCCAGCCGCCCTGGACCTGGTGGAGCGCGCCCACCGCGCCTCCTACGACTCTTTGCCCCTGGATGAGCTCGTGCACCCCATCGGTGACGTAGCCGGCTTGCTGGGGCGGATGCGCGGGGCGGGGCTCAAGCTCGCCATCGCCACCGCCGACGATCGCGCGCCCACGCTGGAGGCCATCGAGCGCCTGGGCCTGACGGAGTATTGGGACGCGATCGTCTGCGGAGATGACGGCTTTGCCCACAAGCCGGCGCCCGACCTGGCCCTGGAGCTCTGCCGCCGCCTGGACGTCGCGCCCGCCGAGGCCATCATGGTCGGCGATACCGTGGGAGACATGGTCATGGCCCGCCGCGCCGGCTACCTCCTGGGGGTGGCCGTCACCAGCGGGGCCCTGGGGCACGAGGCGCTGGCGCCCTATGCTGACGTCGTGGTCGACACCATCCACGACATCGCGATCATCGATCAGGCCGGAGGCCAGCCATGAGCGACGCGTGCGCGCCACGCTACGAGGGGTATATCTTTGATCTGGACGGCACCGTGTACCGGGGCGAGGTGCTCATCCCGGGGGCCCAAGAGAAGGTGGCCTGGCTGCGGAGCCACGGCCGGCGGGTGGTCTTTCTCTCCAACAAGCCGCTGGAGCCGCGTTCGGCCTATGCCGCCAAGCTGACCCGCCTGGGCATTCCCGCGCCCGACGAGGACGTCATCAACTCGACGCAGGCGCTGATGCGCTACCTGCGCAAGCACTGCCCCGGCTCTCGCCTGTACGTCATCGGTGAGCTGGCCATGCTCGACGAGCTGTCGGCCGCGGGGTTCTACCTGACGGAGGATATCGACGAGATCGACGTGGTGGTGGCGGCCTTTGACCGCACCCTCGACTACCACAAGCTGAACATCGCCCACCAGGCGCTGGTGCGCGGGGCGCGCTTCCTGGCCACCAACTCGGACCGCACCTGCCCGGTGGAGGGGGGCGAGATCCCCGATTGCGCCGGCGTGATCGCCTTCCTGGAGGCAACCACCGGCGTTCAGGTGGAGGTCATCGTGGGCAAGCCGTCGCGGCATATCGTGGACGCCGCGGCCGAGCGGCTGGGCGTGCCGCTGGCGCGCTGCCTGATGGTGGGAGACCGCCTGACGACCGACATGGCCATGGGCCGCACGGCGGGGGTTGACACCGCGTTGGTGCTCAGCGGCGTCACTGACCGGCAGATGCTCGAGGCCAGCGACGTGCGGCCCACCCTGGTGCTGGAGAGCATCGCCGAGGTCCCCTGAGCGCGCCGCTCCAAGGGAGCTGGCCGCTCCAAGGGAGCGGGCCGCACTAGGCCGGGTTCTGCAGGCGAGAGATGCGGTACTCGCCACAGGGGCGAAAGCCCACCGCGTGGTAGGCGCGCCAGGCGGGGGTGTTGCTGGGGCGGACGGTCAACGTCACCCGCTCTTTGCGCCGCAGCTCCTCTGCAGAGAGCGCGGCGACCGCGGCAGTGGCCAGGCCACGGCCGCGCCAGGCGCGGCGCGTGTACACGGCACCGATGTGGGTGAGCTCGGGGATGTCCGCCTCGATCGCGACGGCCGCGGCCGCGACGCCGTCCGCGACGGCCAGGTAGGTGCCGTCGCGGATGGTCCGCTCGGCGATGATGCGGTACAAGGGGTTTGGCGCCCCCGCGGGCGCCAGGCCAAAGTACTCCTCCTCGAAGAGGCGCCGTAGCTCGGCCACCGCGTCCACGTCGGCCAGGGTCGCGCGGCGCACGTCGGCGCGCCGCGCAGGGGCCGCCAGGCTGGCGGCGTTCACCTGGCAGAGGGCTTCGCGCTGATCGTAGGCCAGGGCATAGCCCTGCCCCGCCAGGGCCTGGAGGAGAGGAGCCATCACGCGCTGCGCCCCTACGGCCCAGCGCAGGCGGCGTCCGGATGCGTCGGCGAGTATGGCCGGCAGGGCGGCCTGGTCGGAAAAGTGGGGCAGCCAACGGCCGCTAGCGTACAGGCACTGCACGGCGATGATCTGCTCGGCGCGCATGTAGGCCAGCACCGTGGGGCGCTCACCCGGGGGGAGCTCCGCGAGATGGGTCAGGTCGTGCAGCGGAAAGATCGCTTCGTGGCAGTGGGCGTGCAAGTAGGCCAAGAGCGGCGCGATGTTATCGACGCCGGCGCGCTCGACCGGGGCGGGACCGCTCACCGGGGCGCCTCCTATCGGGTCCAAACAGAAAAGGCAGACCCCGCGGGGTCTGCCTTGTATCCACGTGAGGGGCAGGAACCTCGCCAGCGAAAGCGCTAGCGGGTCTCGCGGCGCTTGCGGCGCTTACGGTCTGCCACGGCCTGCTGGAAGGCGAGCTCCAAGGCCGTAGGGAACTCGTCCTGCGGCTCCGGCTGGTAGGCCGGTTCCGCGGAGCGGCCCCGCCCGCGACCCTGGCCGCGTCCGGACGGGCGGCCTGACCGCTGCCGATCGGGGGCCGGTCCTTCGTACGCCGGACGGGAGGGCGCCTCTTCTTCCTCGGCACCGTCCAGGTTGCGCATGGTGAGCGAGATGCGCCGGCGCTCGACGTCCACGTCCAGCACGCGTACCTGGAGCTCGTCACCGACGTTGAGCACCTCAGAGGGGTGCCGCACAAAGCCGCCCTGCAACTGTGAGACGTGCAGGAGGCCGTCGGTCGGCGCGCCGATGTCTACAAAGGCGCCGAAATCGACCAGGCGCATGACCTTGCCCGTCACCACCGAGCCGACCTCGACCTTGCTCAGCGAGGCCTTCACCTCGCGCTCGGCGCGGGGGACGGTGAGGCTGATGCGGTTGTTGTCGGTATCCACGCGGCGGATGACGACATCGATCTCATCGCCGACCTTGATGGTCTGGTCGATGCCGGCCCGCTTGAGGGTCGAGACGTGGGCCAGGCCGTCGCGCCCGACGCCGATATCGATGAACGCGCCAAAGTCCACCACGTTACGGACCTTGCCGCGCATGGTCATCCCGGGCTTGAGGTCATCCAGACCCGCGGCCTGCTCGCTGGCGGCTGGCTCTGCACTGGCCGCGGGGGCCTCGGCTTCCGGCTGAGCAACCTGGGGGTCGCCGGTCGGCTCGGGAGTCTCTACAGCCCCGCTATCCACACCACTGCTCATCTCTGCGGCCTGGGCCTGTTCCTCGTCCTGCCCGGCGGCGACCTGATCGTTATCCATAGTCCCCGATCTCTCCCTGGCTCTCACAATGCACACACGGCCGCTTCGCCGCAGCCAAGCGCCATTATGTCACAGGGCGGCCCGATCGTCAAATCGCGGGTCCCCTGGGGCAAGGCTAGGCAGACTCCCGGCGGACGGGCAAACCGACTTGGTCGCCGCGGGGAGTATGCTATAATCGGGCGCAAGCGGCAGTGGAAGGGGGACCACAGCATGAGATTCGGACGCGACCGGGCCTTCTGGATTGTGCTGGGTGGGTTGGCCCTGCTCTACGTCATCGCCGCGGTGGCGCGCGGCCAGTTCGGCTCTGTGGGACCGCGGGTGGCCGAGTTTGCCATCACCGTCGTGGCCCTCGTCCTGGCCATTACCGTGCATGAGGCGGCGCACGCCTGGGCCGCCAACGAGCTGGGTGACCCCACGGCCCGCCTAGCCGGACGGCTGACGCTCAACCCTCTGGCCCACCTGGACCCGCTCGGCTCGGTGATGATGGTGTTGACGGCGCTGACCGGCGTCGGCATCGGCTGGGGCAAGCCCACGCCCGTCAGCCCCTGGCGGCTGCGCTACGGCGCCCGGAAGGGCAACGGGATCGTGGCGCTGGCCGGGCCGACCTCCAACATCCTGTTGGCGACGTTGGTCGGGTTGGTGCTGCGCCTCGTCCCGTTGCGCGTCTACTGGGCGCTCGAGTCGCTGCACCTCATCGTGCTGGTGAACCTGTACATCGCCATGTTCAACCTGCTGCCGATCCCGCCGCTGGATGGGCACTCGGTGCTTTTGGCGCTCCTGAGCCTGAGCAGGGGACGCTGGGCCTGGAACGTTTCGCAGTTCCTGCAGCGCCTGGAGGCGCAGGGCCCGCTGCTCCTGATCTCGCTCATCATGCTGACGCAGTTCCTGCGCTTTCCGCTCTTGGGCTGGGCGGTGGGGCTGCCGGCCGGGATCCTGTACCGCCTGATCGTCGGCTAGGCCGGCCGTGCGCCTGCGTTACCGGGTGGGGCAGTTCTTCGGGCGGCTGGCCGCGCGGCGGGCGCCGGGGGACCTGTGCGCCGCCGCCGAGGTGCTGCCCGCCGCCGGGCTGGAGCTCTTTTGCGCGCTGGGCCCCGGTGACCAGCGGCATGCCCTGCAGGTGTGGCGGACGCTGCGGGCCGAGGGGCCCTGTCCGCCGAGCCTGGCCCAGGCGGCGCTCCTGCACGACGTGGGCAAGGCCGGTTCCGGGCTGACCCTGATCCACCGCAGCCTGTGCGTCGTCCTCGACGCGCTCGCTCCGGGGGCCCTGCGGCGGCTGGCGGGCCCCGGGGCGCGCTCGTGGCGAGCGCCGTTCCATGCGTATCTCTTCCACGCCGAGATCGGGGCGCGCCGCTGCGCGGAGGCCGGCTGCGGGCCGCTGACCGTGTTCCTGGTGGGCCACCACGACGCGGCCGCGCCGCCGACGGACGTTCCGCCGGCCTGGCAGGCCGCCCTGGCCGCCCTCCGGCGCGCCGACGAGCACTGCTGAGCGTTGGTACCTAGGAGGCGTAACGTGCGTATCACCATTGTGGGCCTTGGCGTGCTGGGCACATCGCTGGGCCTGGGCCTCAAATCGGCGACGACCGACATCCCCGTGACCGGGCACGACCCCGACCCCGTCAGGGTGTCGCGGGCCAAGCGGCTCGGCGCCATCGACGGGAGCCACTGGAACCTGGTCTCCGCCTGCCGAGAGGCGGACCTCATCGTCCTCGACTTGCCTTTCGCCGAGGTCGCGCCTACCCTGGCCGCCCTGCGCGAGGACCTCAAGGAGGGCGCCGTCATCGTGGACACGCTGCCCCTCAAAGTCCCGGTGCTCGAGGTGGCCCGGCAGACCTTGCCCGCGGGGACGGCCTTTATCGGCGGGCACGTGGTGGCGCCGGCCCTGGGCCTGGGCCAGCCGGAGCCCTCGGCCGAGCTGCTGCGCGGTGCCCGGTTCTTGCTGGTCATCCCGGAGGAGGTGGCGGCCGAGGCGGCCGACGTGGCGGCCAACTTTGCCGTGGCGGTGGGGGCCACGCCCCATTTTGTTGACGCGCACGAGCACGACGGCCTGGCCGCGGCCACCGCGCAGCTGCCGCATCTCGGGGCCCTAGCCCTGGCGAACGCCATCGAAGGGGCGCCGGGCGGCAGGGAGCACCCCCAGTTCGCCGGGCCGGAGCTGACGGCCCTGGCCGCCCTCATCGGTGACGAGTCGGCCCAGCCGGCCGCGATGTTGCTCTCGAACGGCGCCAACCTGCTGCTCCGGTTGGATGGCTATATTGCGGAGCTGCAGGCCCTGCGGGCGCTGCTGGCCAGCGAGGACGCCGAGGGCCTGGCCGCGCGCATGGCGGCTGCGCACGCGGCGGCGGCGCACTGGTCGGGCCAGGGTGAGGAGGGGGCCGAGCGCCCCGCAACGGGCAGCATCTGGCGCACCATGTTGTTCGGCGGCCGCGAGCGGGGCCAGGGGCGGCCCCGTGGCTGACGAGGCCTATGCCTATATCGTCCGCTGCGCCGATGGAACCTACTATACCGGCTGGACGAACAACCTGGACCGCCGCCTGCGCATGCACAACAGCGGGCGGGGCGCTGCGTATACCCGCGCACGGCGGCCGGTGCGGCTGGTCTACGCCGAGAGGCACCCCTCTCGGTCGGCGGCCATGCGCCGGCAGAACAGCATCAAACGACTCAGCCGTCAGGGTAAGGCGCGGCTCATCAGCACGGGCCGGCGCGCCGCGCCCGACGAGGCGAAAGGTGGATAACCCATGACCAGTCTGTCGGTCGGCCTGCCCGCCTACAACGAGGCCGAGAACATCGGCCCCATGGTGGACATGGTGCGCGACAAGATCGGCCCGCTGGTCGACGACCTGGAGATCATCGTCGTCGACGACGGGAGCAGCGACAACACCGCCGGCGTCGTGCGGGCCATGGCCACCGAAGATCCGCGGGTGCGCCTGATCCAGCACGATGGGAACCACGGCTATGGCGCTGCCGTGCGAACGGCCCTCTGGTCGGCCAGCAAGGAGCTGGTCTTCTTTACCGATTCCGACCGCCAGTTCGATATCGGCGAGCTGAGCCACTTTTTGCCGCGCATCGCCGAGGCGGACATGGTCATCGGCTACCGCCAGGCCCGCAGCGACCCCTGGCACCGCAGGCTCTTTGGCAACGGCTGGTCGTGGCTGGTGAACCTGCTCTTCGGCTACACCGCCCGCGACGTGGACTGCGCCTTCAAGCTGATCAAGCGGCAGGTGCTGGAGGCGGTCAAGGTGCGCTCGGGCGGGGCCATGTTCAGCGCCGAGTTCCTGGTGCGCGCCAAGCAGGCCGGCTTCCGCATCGTCGAGGAGCCCGTCAGCCACTATCCCCGCGTGGCGGGCAGCCAGACCGGGGCGCGCCCCGACGTCATCCTGCGTGCCTTCCGTGAGCTGATCAAGATGCGCTGGGCCTTGTGGACCGGCAGATGACCATGCCCGCCGAGCCCATCGCGGCCGCTGCCCCTGCTGCCGAGGCGCTGGGCGCCTACCGGGTGCTCATGATCGCGCCGACGTCGTTCTTTGCCGACTATGGCTGCCACGTGCGCATCCGCGAGGAGGCCCGCATCCTCAGCGCGCTGGGCTGCCGCGTCACCATCACGACCTACCACAACGGGCGCGATATCGACGGGCTGGACATCCGCCGCACCCTGAGCATCCCCTGGCGGCAGGGCTACGAGGTGGGCTCCTCACGGCACAAGATCGCCTTTGACGCGCTGCTCTTTCTGAGGACGCTGGGAGCGCTGCGCCAGGTGCGGCCCGACGTCATCCATGCCCACCTCCACGAGGGGGCTCTGATCGGCGTGGCGCTCTCGTGGCTGTCGGGCATCCCGCTGGTGTTCGACTACCAGGGCAGCCTGACGAGCGAGATGGTCGACCATCACTTCATCTCCCCGCAAGGGCCCTTTTACCGGCCGCTGCGCCGGCTGGAGCGCTTTATTGACCGCTCTTCCCCGCACATCGTCACCAGCTCGGCGAACGCCGCCGCGCAACTGGTGGCCGAGTTCGGCTGCCCGCCCGACGGCGTGACGCCCATCTCTGACTGTGTGGATACCGACATGTTCCGCCCCTTGCCCGAGGTCGAGCGGCTGCGCATCCGGCGGGCCTGGGGCGTGCCCGACGGGCACACGGTGGCGGTCTACCTCGGCAAGCTGGCCGAGTACCAGGGCACCGGGCACCTGTTGCGCGCGGCCCGCCTGGTCTGCGCGGAACGCGACGACGTCACCTTTGTGG
>JAAZBY010000020.1 GCA_012513595.1 Chloroflexota bacterium | reverse complement strand
GAGAGAGGCAGGCCCCGTAGCAGCAATAGTCGAGCAGGGCGCCCCCGCCCGGCGCGGCGTGGTGCCACCATTCGGCGCCCTTTTCGTCGTCGGTGAAGGCCTGGTCCCCGCTGCCATAGGCCAACGGCCCCATCGAGGCGCCGTTGCGCCACTTGACCTGCCAGACCTCCCCGATGCGGCCCGCGTCGATCAGCTCCTTGGCCTTGCGCACCGCCGGGGACCAGGTGATCGGCCAGTTGACCATCAGGGCCACACCGGCCGAGCGGACGGCGCGGGCGATGCGCAGCGCCCCGGGCAGGTCGGCGGCCATGGGCTTTTCCGTGACCATGTGGATGCCGCGGGCGGCGATCT
Source organism: Chloroflexota bacterium (assembly GCA_012513595.1). The sequence continues at coordinate 4,217 of JAAZBY010000020.1, read as the reverse complement.
GCTCGGCCACCTCGGGGTGGCGGGCGTTCTCCGGGCAGAAGATGATCGCGTCAAAGCGCTCCGCGGCCAGCATACGGCGGTAGTCGTCGTAGACCTTGGGGATGCCGATGACCTCACGGGCGCGGAGGAGGTTGGCGCCGCGCGACGAGTCTTTCATGCTGGGGGAGGGGCGGTCGGGGACGGTGTCGGCGCAGGCCACCCACTCGACGTTGGGTTGGGCGGCGAACACGTCCAGCAGGTGGTTCACGTGCATGTGGGCAAAGCCGATGACGCCGAGACGGTACGTTTTGCTCATGCGTGCGCTCCTTTGCGGTGTGTTCCGGATATATGCCTAGAGATCGGGCCCATCGAGGCGCACCTCGCGGCCGGCCGCGGCGCTTTCGAGGAGGGCCTCCATCATCTCCTGCACGAGGAGGCCGTGGCGGAGCGGCGCGCGGCAGGGAACGCCGTCGAGGATGCACTCGAGGAAGTGCGCGGCGATCAGGTCCCAGGGCTCGGGGACCTTGGGCAGCTCGACGGAGATATCCTGCGGGGCGCCGTGCTGGGTGCGGTAGAGGGTCAGCGGGCGCAGGCGCGCGCCGCCGTCGCTGCCAAAGAGCTCGATCTGCAGCTCATCGGGCTGGTGGGAGGCCCAGAAGCTCTCGATCTGCAGGCCGGCGCCGTTCTCAAAGCGGATAAAGCCCCCGCCATAGTCGTCGGCGGCAAAACGGCTGTAGAACTCTGCGGGGGGCGGCGGGGCGAACTTCCAATAGCCCTGGCCGAGCGGGCCGAACTTGGCACCGGCGACGCCCAGCACGCTCACCGGGCGCGGCATGCCCATCAGCCACCAGACCGATTCGAGGACGTGGACGCCCATGTCGCGGAAGGCGCCGCCGCCCTCCTCGATGAAGCCAAGGCTCCAGTTGGGGATGCCGCTGCGGCGCACGCTGCGCGCCCGGGCATAGTAGACCTCGCCGAGGGTCCCGTCGGCGCACAGGCCGCCGAGGTACCCGACGCCGTCGGAAAAGCGCGTGGAGAGGGACATCATGTTCACCAGGCCGGAGGCCTCGGCCACCTCGACCAGCTCGCGGGCGGTGGCCAGGCTGTCGGCCAGGGGCTTGGTGACCATGACGTGCTTGCCGGCCCGCAGCGCCGCCAGGGCCACCGGCACGTGGTGCTGGTTGGGGGTGCCGACAAAGATGGCGTCGACCTGTGGGTCGCGGCAGAGGGCCTGGAAATCGGTGTAGAGGGTGACGGGCTCGGGCAGCTCTTTGGCGAACTCGTGCATGCGCGGTTCAAGCAGGTCGCAGAGGGCCACCACGCGGGCGCGGGAGTGGCGCAGGAAGCCGCGCGCGTTCTGCTTGCCGATGCCCATGCCGACGATGGCCACGCGTACACAATCCATAGGGCACGCTCCTGGGTGGTTGTGGCGCCCGGGCGGGCGCCAGGCGGGGGAACAGCAGTGCGAGCCTGGCCAAGGATAGCCCGCGGGGGCGGGCCGTCAAGCCGGCCGGGGCCTGGCCTGCGCGCAGAACAGGGCGGGCCGCCCCGGCGGCCCACCCTGCCTAGGCCCAGGGGCGCGTCAGTGTTCGCCGTAGAGGGCGTCGTTCTGGGAGTGCTCTTCGAACGTCGTGCTAAAGAGGTGCATCCCGGGGGTGGGCTCCTCCAGGTGGGCGGTCTGGGCCGGTGGCACCAGGGGCACCTTGTCGTCCGCCACGGCCACAAAGTAGAGAGCGTCAGCAAAGGGCGTGCCGGGCGCGGCCGGCTCGATGGCGCCCTGCAGCGAGGCGAGCCCCGGCGAGCAGATCGGCCCGGGCGGTAGCCCCGGGTTCAGGTAGGTGTTGTACGGCGATACGACGGCGTTCAGCTCATCCCGCAGGAGCTTGGGCCACCAGGTGGCCTGAGCGGCGTCGTAGCCCTTGGCGAACTGCACCGTCGGGTCGGCCTGCAGGGGCATGTCGATGGCCAGGCGGTTCAGGTACACCCGGGCGATGAGGGCGCGCTCGCCGTCGAGCACCGCCTCACGCTCGACGAGCGAGGCCAGGGTGACCAGCTCATAGATGGTCAGGCCGCTGTCGGCGGCCTTGGCCAGCAGCTCGTCCCCCACGCGGGCCTGCCAGTTGTCCAGCAGGATATCAAGCACCACCTGGGGCTGGGTGTGCTTGGGCAGCTGGTAGGTATCGGGGAAGAGGAAGCCCTCCAGGCTGTGGCCGGCGCCCTCGGGGCGATCCGTCAGGAAGGAGTAGTCGTCGCGGCCCATCTCGACGGCCTGCAGGAACTCGGCCGCCGGGGTGATGTTGTTCTCCTCCAGCAGGGCGGCCACCTGCTCGGCGCGCCAGCCCTCCGGGATGGTGACCAGTGACGAGGGGAGCTCGCCATGCTGGAGCTCGGCGATGATGTCGTCCATGGTCATGTTGCGGCGCAGGGTGAACACCCCGGCCTGGATGCTGCGGTCGCTCCCTTTGCTCTGCAGGTAGTAGCGGAAGGCGTCGCCGTTCGCCACGAGGCCGTGCCGCTCGAGGGCAGCACCCACCGCGGTGACCGACTGGCCCTCCTCGATGACAAAGGGGACCGCGGCGTCATCGTCCGGGTCGGCCGGCAGGCTGGGATCGACGCCGGTGAGGCGTAGCTGCAAGAGCGCCGCGCCCTTGTCGATGGCCTGGTCGATGTCCGCCGTGCGCAGCGACAGGGCGATCTTGGGCGAGTTGGCCTCAGCCGTCTGCCAGACGTAGGTAAAGGCAGCCACGCCGATAAAGACGACGACGGATAGAGACAGCACCAGGGTCAGCAGGCGCAACAGGATGCGGGTTCGTCGGCTCACTCGTGGGGTCCTCCGCGCAGATGGTCCAGGTAATCCTGCAGGATCACCGATGCGGCGATGTGGTCGACCCGCCGGGCGCGCCGGCGGGGGCGATTGTGGGCGGCGATGTCGCGCGCCTCGTTGGTAGAGTGGCGCTCATCCCAGAACACCACGGGCAGGTCGACATAACTCGGTAGGCCGCGCACGTAGGCGCGGGCGGAGGCCACCTGCTTGCCCTCCGACCCGTCGGGCAGGAGCGGCAGGCCCACCACAATGCGTGCGACGCCCTCGCGGCGGACGATCTCGGCCAGGCGCAGGTAGCTAGCGGCGCCGGGCACCCGCGCGATCACCTCCAGCGGCGCGGCCAGCAGGGCGGTCTCATCGCTGAGGGCGACGCCGATCCGCTCGTCCCCGACGTCCAGGCACATGATGCGCATCAATCCGCCTCGGCGAGGATCTCGATGGTGATCCGCCCGGTCAGCCGCGGGAGGAAGGGCCACCCCCCCGGTGACATGACGATCTCGGGCTCCTCGGCCAGTTCCAGGTTCCCGGCCAGCCAGGCCTTGGCCCCGGAGACGGTCTTGCCGGCCAGGGCGTTCTTCAGGGCGGCCTGGTCGACGACGGGCGCCAGCGCCCCCTCGACCGAGAGGGTGGTGGCGAACCAGCGCGTGCGCTGGTCCTCCGAGTACAGCAGGCTGCCGGGCGAGCGGCTCAGCCGCAGGGAGGAGGGGATCACGGCCAGCGACCCGCCGTGACGCGTCTCCAGAAAGCGCGTGGCCAGGGTCTCGAGATCGGCCCCGTCGACGGCCAGGCCGTTCACCAAGACGCGCATCTCCATGGTGGCCTTGTCGGCGCGCTGGCCGACGGCCTGCTCGTAGTACTGCTCCATGACGAGGATCTCAAAGGCGTCCTCGGGGATGAACTCGCCCTGCTCCATCTCTGGGATGAGGCGGTCATAGGCCTGCGCGGCCAGGGTGGCCATGGTCACCCCCGGGAGCCGGTCGAGGTCCTCGGCAGAGATGACGGGCGTGTTCTTGGTGGTGCCGCCGTAGGTGGGCGAATCGTTCAGCACGTCGACGGCGCTGGATAGGCTGCCCTCGACCATGGTGATGGCCAGCTCTTTGACGTTGCCCTCCAGGCCCGGCTGCTCAGCCACGATGCCCACGCGGGCGGTGGCGTACATGCTGCCGGGGACCTCGACATCGGCCGTCGTGACGAACTTGACCACCTGGCCCGAGCGGGTGCGCACCACCGTGCCGGCCGGGATGTGCACCGGCACGTCGGCCCGGTTGGAAAAGATCACCTGCCCCGAGGCGGGCTGATCGGGCACCACTGCGGCGCCGGTGGCGTCGGTCTCTCCGCGGCCCTCGATGCTCACCTGGATGTTGCGGGCGGGGACGACGGCCGCGTCATAGTCGATCTCGGTGTAGCGCGGGTC
>JAAZBY010000234.1 GCA_012513595.1 Chloroflexota bacterium | reverse complement strand
TGTTCATGATGGACGACTGGGGCAGCAAGGCGTCGCTGCTCATATCGCCGGCCATGTGGGTAGAGGTGTTCAAGCCGCTCTACCGCGACTATTGCGACCTGGCGCACGCCCACGGCAAGTTCGTGTTCATGCACTCGGACGGGTACATCCTGCCGCTGTACGAGCACCTGATCGAGATCGGGGTGGACGCCATCAACTCGCAGCTCTTCACCATGCCGCTCGAGGAGATTGCCGCGCGCTACAAGGGGCGCATCACCTTCTGGGGCGAGATGGACCGCCAGGGGATCCTCCCCTTCGGCACGCCCGAGGACGTCCGCGCGGCTGTACGGCGGGTGCAGGACGCCTTCTGGGACGGGCGGGGCGGCGTGATCGGCCAGGCCGAGGTGAACGTGGACATGCCCCTGGAGAACATCCGCGCCTTCTTTGAGGCCTGGTGGGGCTGACCGAGCCTTCGGCATGCGGCGGGTAGACGAACGGGGGCGCCGTGCGGCGCCCCCGTGGCGTTCTCAGCGCTACTGGAAGCGCTGCAGGTGCTTCTCCCAGCCGACCTGGACGCGCGGCTCGATGGTGCCGCCGAAGCGCAGGCCAAACACCCGTCCGAGGCGCTGCAGCGTCGCCTGCGCATCGGCCACGGCACGGCCCTCGGCGGCGGCCGCCACGATCCGCTGACCCAGGCCCTCCAGGGCGGCCAGCGCCTCGCGAGTGTTCAGATTGTCGTCCAGGACCGCCTCGAAGCGTTCCACGGCGTCACCGGGCTCCAGCGGGGCGCCGCCTCCCGAGGGGGCCGTGGCCGCCTGCAGCAGGAGCTCCGCCAGGCGGTCCGCCGGGGCCAGTTCGGCCTCGTCGTAATCCCAGGTTTCGTGGTAGGGGTGGGCGGTCACCAGCAGGCGCACCGCGTCGGGCGTGTGTTGGCCCAACAGGTCGCGGGCCCAGATCAGGTTGCCCAGCGATTTGCTCATCTTTTCGCCCTCGTAGCGCACCATGGCGGTGTGCAGCCAGTGCCGGGCAAAGAAATCCCTCCCCGTGACCCCGCACATCTGCGCCGTCTCACACTCGTGGTGCGGGAAGGCCAAGTCAGCCCCGCCGCCGTGGATGTCGATCACGTCCCCGAGCAGCGCGCCGACCATGGTGGAGCACTCGATGTGCCAGCCCGGCCGCCCAGGGCCCCAGGGGCTCTCCCAGAACGGCTCCCCGGGCTGGTGCGCCTGCCAGAGCACAAAGTCGAGCGGATCGCGCTTGTTGGGATCCGCGGGGTTGTTGCCGCGCTCGTTGGCCGTGGGCAGCCACTCGTCGGGGCGCAGGCCGCTGACCCTGCCAAAGTCGGGGTTGGCCGCCACGTGGTAATAGACGCTGCCCCCGGAGGCGTAGGCCAGGCCCTTGTGGATCAGTGTCGCGATCGGCGCGAACATCTGCGGGATGGCCTCGGTGGCGCGCGGGAACTCATCGGGCGGACGGACGTTCAGGTCCCGCATGTCGCGCATGAAATGGGCCGTCCAGCGGTTGCCCAGCGCCAGCCAGTTCTCGCCGACCTCCTTGCTCTTGCGCAGGGTGTCATCGTCGATATCGGTGACGTTCTGCACATAGCGCACCGGGTAACCGCGATACTCCAGATAGCGGATCAGAACGTCGAAGCTCAGATAGGTAAAGGCGTGGCCCAGGTGGGTGGTATCGTAGGGCGTAATCCCACACACATAGATGGTGACGGTATCCTTCAGCGGCTGGAAGGCCTCCAACTCGCCGGTCAGTTCGTTGCGTAGTTTCAACACGATGGTTTCCTCCGCGGCTACGGTGCGGCACTCTGGCGCGTGTTCGGCGGCATTCTAGCGTCCGGGGGGAGGGCCGGTCAAACGCGCAGGGTTGACGGTATCCACTATGCCTGTTATAAGCGCCCCGGATCGTACGCCGGGCCGTCAACACGTCACACCCGCAGGGACAGCCATGAAACAACGCACGCTCCATGTTCTCCTCGCCACGACCCTATTGCTACTGACGGCCCTTGCCGCCGTCCCCAGGCCGGCCTACGGGCAGAAGGACCCGACGACGTTTCGCGGCGTCGTCCACTACGTCGAGAGCGGCCCCGGGGCCAATGTCGACGGCATCGCCACCGCCTTTCTGGTGGGCGGCGTCGGTGGCGGTGTGGCTGTGGCCCGGATGCAATCCAGCCTGGGGCCGCTGCTCTCGGGGATCCTGGGCGACAACCCCACCACGGGCCAGGTCAGCGCGTTCGTCAGCAAGAGTGTCCCCGTCGATCTGGCCGGGATGCTGCCGCTATCGGCCCGCTACGACGCGCGCCTCACGTTCACCCTCGAGCAGCAACCTGACGACACCTTTACGCTGCGCGAGGGCTCGGTGCAGTGGGTGACCTCCAACCGCGCCGAGATCTCCGGCGACGGGACCTACATGTCCGACGACTATGGCGGATCCGGCCAGGAAGCGCTCGACCCGGCCACCGACAGCATCGTCCTCTCGTTCGACTTTGGCGGGGAGCAGCCCACCTATTCGCTCGAGATCGACGTCTCGCACCGGCAGGTCACCTCTGGCAACTCCATCTGGTCGGCCGCTAACGGCGCCATAGTCATGCGTTCGCGGTCTCAGGGAGGCATCGAGACGCTCAGTGGCAACGTCATGGGCGAGGAGATCCCCGAGGAGGTCACGCGGACCGAGCCGTACGTCCGAGTCATTTACTACCACCATCAGGGGCCCCTGAGTGAGCTCCAGTTCATGGAGACCTATCGCAACCTGCTCGACGCCCAGGTGCTAGTGGAGTATGAGATCTTTGACTCCTGCACGGCGCGTCTGGTCTGGCCGACTGAGAACGAGAGGATCACTCTGGAGGAATGCTACTCCTGCAACCTGGAGGCCGACCTCATGGCGGCGGTCGTCCCCTCGGCCTGGGCCGAAAGCCTGGAATGGTCGCTGCCTCAGTTCGGTGGGAAGGCGGCCAACTGCCGCCCGGACGACCGGCGCGGCGCCGAGATGTACGTCTGGTACGACCCGCCCGCCCCGCAGCGCAACAGCGCCTTTGGCCCGCTGGAGATCAGTGCCTCCTTTGTGGGTACCACGGAATCGTGCCAGGACCCGCCCCCGCGCAAGGTGCGCATCTTCTTCCCGCGTGACGGCACCAACAACCCCGACGGCTCCATGCCCAACTGGTACTACTACTGGACGGACACCCGGGCCGCGCAGGGCCACGCCGGGGCGATCATCTACGACGGGGCCTGCCACGACTATGGCTACTATGACGGCCTTGGCGATCTCGCCAAGGCGAACCAGATCTACGTCTGCGACATCTTTGCCTCGGGCAACCCGTCGACCAACCCGCTGACGGGGAAGGTTACCGAGGGGATCGACCTGTTCGCCGCCACCGTGCTCCACGAATGGACCCATCTGGAGAACCGCAAAGATTGGTGGGGCGCGGCCAGCTACGACCCGTCGCTCGACGCCGACCGCGACCTGGTGAAGGACGACCGCGAGGCGGCCTACCGCCTCAACCCGCGGGTCCAGGACACTTTCGGCCTCGGCTTTCGTGACTGCGAAGTCACCGCCTACCTGCAGGAGGATACCTGGCCAACTGGCTCGGCGAACAGCGAGGATTGGTCCGACCCCGGAAAGCAGAGCGGCTCATGAGAACACGTCACATCCTCTTGATCGTACTGGCCCTGCTCGTCATTGCCGGGGCAGCGGCCGCTGGCTATCTCCTGTGGCAGCGCGGGAGGCAGCCGAGCCTCGCCCAGGCGCTTGCCGAGGCGCGTGCCAGCCAAAGCGCGCCGCGGCAGGCCCCGACCCCCGCCCCGACGCCGACGCCCGACGCGGCCGGCGTGGGGCGCCTCCTGGCGGACCCGGTCTTGGCCCAGCGCCTTGCGGCGGCCCGCACCCTGCCGGCGCGGCAGGATATCCCCGTCGCCGAGCGCGCCGCGCTCCTCACCGCGGCGCTTGCGGCCGAGGTAGCCAACCCCTCGGCCGACGCGCCCCGCGTGCGCGACACCTACCTGCCGCCGGGCGACGTGCTGCGCCTGGTCGTCGCGCGCAGCCTGAGCGAACTGGGGGAGGAGGCGCTCCCCGCCGTCCGCCAGGCCGCCGAGACCGCTACCGGGTCGGCCCGCGCGCACCTGTTGGTGGCGCTGGCCTACCTGGGCGATCGCGACGTCCTCCCCGAGGTGCGCCAAGTGCTCGGCACCTCGGGCGACCCCGTCGTGCGGATGGACGCCGCCCGGGCCCTGGGCATCGCCGCGGACCAGGAGGCCATCCCTGACCTGGTGGAAGCCCTGGCCGACCCCTACGTCGTCACGGCGCGCGATAGCCTCGGAGAGTTCACCATCTACCCGGTGCGCGAGCAGGCCGTGGGCGCCCTCGACGCCCTGGGCGTGGCGGTGACCCGGCAGAGCGATGACACCTTTGTTGTGGAGGGCGACAGATGAGCGACCAACGTCCATCCGCCCCGCCGGCCCCCGCCAAGCGTTCCGGCTGCGGCTGCGGGCGCGGCTGCCTGATCGCCCTTCTGGTGTGCCTCGTCCTCCTCGTCGGCGGAGGGGTGGCCGGCCACGTCTATGGGCGGCCCTGGCTCGCCGGGCGCCTGCCCGCCTGGGAGGCTCAGCAACCCCTGCTCACCCTGGCGCTTGACTACACGGGCCTGCGCGAGCGCCTGACCCCACCGGTCGACACCGAACGGCTGCAGCGCAGCCGCCAGGAGGGTGAGAACGCCAGGGATCGCCTGCCCGCCGATCTGGTGATCCACCCGAGCCCGGCGGCCGAGACGTTCAACGTCTCCGCCGCCCAGGTGACGGCCTTTCAGCGCGTCGCCGAGCCGCTGGAGGCCGTGCAGGCCCACCTGGCCGACGGCATGGCCGCCCAGGGGTGGAGCCTGCTCCTCGAGCGCAGTACGGACCAGGGCGTGCAGCTGGGCTGGGCCAAAGAGCAGCGCAACTGCCAGGTGGAGCTCGTGACGAGCGGCCCCCACACCGAGGTGTGGCTGCGCAGCAGCGGGGCCTCCTAGGCGGGGGGTCGGCCGCCCCACGCCTTGACCATCCCCACCCGCTGAAGTATGGTAGGGGCGTATGGGCGCGCCCCGCGGCGCCCCTTGCAGTGTGCGTATTGCGGTGTTATCGCCAGGGAGGTGTCTTGATGGGCAAGAAGGTTGTGACGTTCGGCGAGATCATGCTGCGGCTCTCGCCTCCCGGGTTTCTGCGCTTCAGCCAGGCCCAGTCGTTCGACGTGATCTATGGCGGGGGTGAGGCCAACGTGTCGGCCGCGCTGGCCGGCTTTGGCATCCCCACCGATTTTGTGACGC
>JAAZBY010000233.1 GCA_012513595.1 Chloroflexota bacterium | reverse complement strand
TACTTTCGCCATGCCGGGATCACGGCGCTGGTCGTGTGGCTGGCCGGCTTTGCGCTGCTGCAGGTGCTGGTGACGGCGGCGCTGCGCCGGTCGTTGCGTCGGCGCGTGGCCGACGCCGTTGGCGCCGATCTGGGGCGCCTGCAGATGGCCGACTTGGCATCTCAGGTTGAGCGGCTTGATCTATTGCGAGACAGCGTTGTACCAGCCGACGTGCGGCCCCGCGGGCGCTCGCGCGCACACCATCAGGAGTAGCCATGCCCGAGAACGCATCCTTCTGGACCACGGTGTTCTCTGCACCGGTGTTGGTGACCTTTATCGTCTGCGCCGCTATCTTTGGGGCGGCGACCTGGCTGATGAGCGCCTGGCATCGCCGCCAGCGCGACAGGCTGCTGGCCGACCAGCGCACCTATCAGGAGGCCACCGTCCAGCGCCTGCTCGATTCCGTGTCTGACGATAAGGACCAGGTGATTGCCGAGTACGAGGCACGCCTACGCGAGCGGGACGCGCAGATCGCTGCCCTGGAGGGGAGTGTTGCCCGCCTGCGCGACCGGCTGTCGTCTTCCGGCATCCTGGGGCTATTTGGCGGCAAACAGCGCGACGTGGTGGGGGCGCTCCTCCTGGAGAACGAGCAACTCCACGAGCTACTCCTGGAAAAGCAGGAGCAACTGCGCCACAGCCTGGCGGACATGACCAGCCAGATGCTGGACCGCATGGATGAGCAGACGCGGGCCACCGCGCAAGCCGTGCGGTACAAACAGGCCCTCCTGTCGGCCTTCCTCCAGCAGGAGGAGGCCCGCCAGATGCTGGACCGCCTGCTCGCCGACGGCCGGCTGGGGAGCGCCCAGCCCGGGCCCGCCAACCAGGTGGAGGGCGGGGAGGGCCAGTAAGCCTCCGGGAAGGCGTCGCTTGTGGCTCAGTCAGCGGGGATGGCTTCCTCGACGCGCCGCGGCCGGCGCTCCACACTGCGGGCGGCCACCCGGCTGATGACGGGCAAGAGCACCATCAGGATGACCAGCCGCGAGACGTGCATCGCGGCGACGAGCTGCGGGTCGGCGCCGAGGTCCGCGGCCAGAATGATCATCGTGTCGGCGCCGCCCGGCGCGCAGCCGACGATACAGGTGACCAGGTCGACCCCGCTGAAGCGGTAGAGGAGCCAGCCGAGCCCCAGCCCGGAGGCGATGAGGAAGGCCGTCATCAGACCCCCCGCCAGGGCGAAGGGGCGGTAGTCACGTAGCGTCTGGCGGGTGACGGTCGCGCCCACGCCGGCGCCGACGATCCACTGGGCAAAGACGCGCCAGGTGCTCGGCAGCGCGGGCACCCTCAGGACAAGCGGGTTCAGCAGCGCGGCGACGGCCAGCCCGGCCAGGAGCTCCGGCGCGGGCACCTTCAGCCGGACGGCGACATACCCGGCCGCCAGCCCCAGGCCCAGGAGCGCCGCCAGGCGGAGCGTCAGAAGGCTCGGGCCCGCCGCGAGGGCTGCCACCGGCACGGGCGCCGCGGCGCCCCGCGAAAAGGCCGCCGCCACAAAGGCCGGCACAAAG
>JAAZBY010000232.1 GCA_012513595.1 Chloroflexota bacterium | reverse complement strand
GACCCCGCCGAGTGGGCCACGCCCTACGCCTGGAGCCAGGTACAGACGGCGCCCGACTATCGCGCCGACCTGGACCTCTACGTCGTGGGGCCGGATGGGGAGTTCGTCTCCTCCTGCATCGCCTGGATCGACGCGCCCAACCGGATCGGCTTTTTTGAGCCGGTCAGCACCCACATGGGCTACCGCCGGCGCGGGTTCGGGCGGGAGGTGGTGCTCGAGGGGATCCGCCGGTTGGCCGCCCTGGGGGCCACGCGGGCGCGGGTGGGCTCGGGGCAGCCGTTCTACGCGGCGGTGGGCTTTGGCCGCATCGCCGTGGGGCGCTATTGGACGTCGCCGCGCCTCCCCTAGGCGCGCGCACGGTAGACAGTGTTCTTGCCAGGAGGGAAACGGATCATGACGGGTACCTACTACTATCACGGCGCTTGGAGCCAGCAGGCGCCCCCCGCCGACGTCATCCTCGCCCCGCTGCGGGCCGGGCACCCGCGCCTGATGCTGGACGAGGCCCGGCTGGCCGAGATCCGCGCCCTCGTCGCGCGCGACCCCGTGGCTGCCCGGGTGTTGGGCTCCGTCCGCGCCCAGGCGGAGGCGCTCCTGCGCGAGCCGGCCGAGACCTACCGCATCCCCGACGGGCGACGGCTCCTGAGCGTGTCGCGCAGCGTCAAAGAGCGGGTCTACGCCCTGGCGCTGGTCTACCGCCTGGAGGGGGGCGAGCGCTACGTCGCGCGGGCCTGGCAGGAGCTGGCCGCCGCGGCCGCCTTCCCAGACTGGAACCCGAGCCACTTTCTCGACACGGCCGAGATGACCAACGCCCTGGCCATCGGCTACGACTGGCTGTACGACTGCTGGACCCCGGCCCAGCGCGCCACGCTGCGCGAGGCGATCGTCACCAAGGGGCTGGAGCCGGGCTGGACGGTCTATCACCAGGGGGCCGACCACAACTGGTCTCTGCGCGATAACAACTGGAACCAGGTCTGCAACGCTGGCCTCTCCCTGGGCGCCCTGGCCCTGGCCGACGTGGAACCCGACCTGGCCGGCCGCATCCTGCACGCCGCGCTGCGCAGCCTGCCGCTGGCCATGGGCGCCTACGCGCCCGACGGCGCCAGCACCGAGGGGGTCACCTACTGGGAGTACGGCTCGCGGTACAACATCCTGCTCCTGAACGCCCTGGAGACGGCCCTGGGCACCGACTTTGGCCTGGCCGAGATGGACGGCTTTGCCGCCAGCGGCGGCTACCAGATCCACATGTCGGGCGCGGGGCGGCTGTCCTTCGATTTCGGCGACTGCGGCCTGCGGGCCACCTCCAGCCCGCAGCACTTTTGGCTGGGCCGCCGCTACGCCCAGCCCGTCTACTCGGCCTACCGCTACTCGGCATTGGCCCGCCCCGAGGCTGAGGGCACCTCGCTCGACCTCCTCTGGTTTGACGATGCCGCCCCGGCCTACGACCCCTCCGCCCTGCCGCTCGACGTGCACTACCGTCGGGCCGAGTGCGCCTCCCTGCGCAGCAACTGGGGCGGGGATGCGCTGATCGTCGGCCTCCAGGGGGGCCTGAACACCTACCACGGCCACCGGCACCAGGACCTCGGCTCGCTCATCGTCGACGCGCTGGGGATGCGCTGGATCGCCGACGGCGGGGTGGAGCCCGCCTCGTACCAGGGGCACCGCTACCACCGGCAGCGTTGGGAGTACTATCGCGTGCGCGCCGAGGGGCACAACACCCTGGTGCTCAACCCGGGCCCCGGGCCGGACCAGGTGATCGGCTCGTTAGCGCCGATCACGCGCTTCACCTCGACCCCGGCCCGCGCCACCGCCGTGATCGACCTCACCGCGGCCTATGCTGACCACGCCCAGCGAGTGGAGCGCACCGTGGAGATGATCGACCGGGCGCGGCTGGAGGTCACCGACGTCATCGAGGCCGAGCGCCCCGTCGAGGCCTGGTGGTTCCTGCACACCCCGGCCGAGGTACGCCTGGCGCCCGACGGGCGGACGGCGCTCCTCTCTCAGGGGGGCAAGCGGCTGGAGGTACGCCTGACGGAGGCGCCCGCCGGGGCCGCTTTCACCGTGAGGGGCGTGGCGCCGCTCTCCTCCACGCCGAACCCGCCCGAGCAGGAGCTGGACCCGGCCCTGCGGGTGCTGGCGGTGCACCTGCCGGCAGTGCAGACCCTGCGCCTGGCCGTGCGCATCACGCCGCTGGGCGCCTAGCGCCCCACAGACAAGGGAGGAACCATGGCCCACGACGAGTACTGGACGACCCCGCGCGGCGACTATGCCTCCCGCCGGCAGGCCTTCCTGGAGGTTGCCGCGGCCGCCGAGGGGGGCCGCGGGCGGGGCGGCTTCTTTTCGCAGCTGTGCCGCCTGGAGCTCGGCCGTGGGCCGATCGATGAGGAGAGCATCCGCGACGCGCTGACCTACGTGACGACCCGGCGCGATTGCGCCGATTTCACCGTGGCCGGCCTCCTGCGGATGATGTACCTGTACGCCGAGAGCCCGCTCCTCTCGCTGGAACTCGTCCAGGCCATCGCTGAGGCGCTGATCGGGTTCAAATACTGGATCGACGAGCCCGGCTACGACGACCTGATGTGCTTCTGGAGCGAGAACCACCAGATCATGTTCCACTCGGCCGAGTACCTGGCCGGGCAGCTCTTTGCCGAGCACACCTTCCCCAACGTCGGTGAGGACGGCCGCTGGCACATGGCCCGCGCCCGCGAGCGCATCCTGCGCTGGATCGACGTCAAGGCCCGCGTGGGCTTTACCGAGTGGGACTCGAACTGCTACTACGACGAGGACCTGACGCCGCTCCTCAACCTGGCCGACTTTGCCGAGGACCAGGAGGTCGCCGGGCGGGCGGCCATGCTCCTCGACCTCATGTTCTTTGACATGGCCGTGGACTCGTTCCGCGGCGTGTATGGCACCTCCCACGGGCGCACCTACCCGGCGCACGTGCTCTCGGGCCACACTGAGGCGACCTCGGCGGCGCAAAAGATCGCCTGGGGCCTGGGCACTTTCCACAACCCGAACAACATGACCGCCGTCTGCCTGGCCACCAGCCCGCGCTACCGCGTGCCGGCCACCATCGAGGCGCTGGCCCAGGACCTGCCGGCCGAGTTCGAGAACCGCGAGCGGCAGGCCTTCGACCTGGAAGAGGCCGCCGCCCTCGGCATCCGGGCGGACCAGCCGGAGACGGCCCTCTTCCTGTGGGGCGCCGGCCTGCACCAGCACCAGCGCGCTGTGGAAGACACGGTGCGCCTGGCCGATCGGCTGCACTCCCACCGCTGGGACGTGGTCATGCGCCCCTACTCGGACGCGCTGCGCTCCACCTACCGGGAGCTGGACCGGCTCTCACCCGGGCACGACGGGGACATCGGCCGCTCGACCCTGTCGGCGGTGAACAAGATCACCTACCGGACGCCCGACTATATGCTCTCCTGCGCGCAGGACTACCGCAAGGGCAAGCCGGGCTACCAGCAGCACATCTGGCAGGCCACCCTGGGGCCAGACGCGGCCGTGTTCACCCTGCACCGCGGTAACGACGACGAGGTCTCGTACAAGTACTGGGTGGGGCGCTTCCCGCGGGCCGCCCAGGTGAGGAACGTGTTGCTGGCCATCTACGACATCCCCGCGGAGCCGCTCCCCGGGGAGCCGACCGTCTTCCCGGCGGAGGCCTCGGGGAACGACATGCCCTCGCCGGGGCCGTGTGAGGAGGTGCTTCTGCCGCGGACGGTGGCCGTCTTCCGGCGCCAAGCCTTCGACGAGGTCATCGAGGTGGGCGGCTGGGTGCTGGCGCGGCGCGGGGAGGGCTATGTGGCGCTCCGCTCGCGCAACCCCTACCGCTGGACGGCCGACGGCGTCCTACAGGGGGAGGGGCTGGTGGCCGAGGGGCGGCGCAACGTGTGGATCTGCCAGGCCGGGCGCCGGGCGGTGGACGGGACCTTTGCCGCCTGGTGCGCGCGGGTGGCCGGGGCCGAGGTGCGCTACGGGGAGCGCTCGGTCGACTACGCCGCGCCGGGCCTGGGGCGGCTGGCCTGGGGCTGGGAGGGGCCGCTGACCCTGGACGGCGCGCCGGTCCCCTTGGGGGACTATCCCCGGTTTGACAACCCCTACTGCCGCGCCGAGCGGCACCGCGGGGTGTACGAGATCGCCTACCAGGGGCACCGCCTGACGCTGGACTTTCCGGCCGGGCGGCGGGAGGAGCACCTCCCCGGCTGAGCCCCCCCGACGCCTACGACGCCGCGCTGCCGGGGCAGCGCGGCGTTACGTTTCCCCGCCGGGGGCGCACGATCGTTGCGATTGCAACCCGACTGCAACTGCCTGTTAACCTTACGGAGACCTTGGGTCGCTATAGTGCCGGTGGAACCATCACTGGTATGAGGTGCTGACCCATGGCAAAGCGATCCCTTTCCTTCTGGCAGTTGCTCATCGTGGCCGCGGCGATCATCGCCCTGGTGCCCGGGCCGCACGCGCGCCCCATCGCCGGTGAGGGGCGCAGCCTGGCCTCTTACGCCGTCATGCACGGCGAAACCGCCCTGAGCGCGGCCGCCCACTGGGCGCAGCGCGCCGAGTCGCGCGTGGCCGGGGCGCTGCTGCCCCCGGCGCAGGCGTTGGGGCAGGCTTTCCGCGAGGTAGTCGGTGAGTTCCACAAGACGGCCGCCATCGGGCTCGCGCCGGTGTCTGCCGCAGTACAGCGCTGACGGAGGACCCTCCCGCGCCTGCCTGGTCCGCCTCTCCTGGCCAGCTGACCGTCCACCGGTCGGCTGGCCGTTTGTTGCGCGCAGGTCCGCGCATGCGCCACGCTCGGGGTTGCTCTTCCGGCCGCACGGGGGTATCCTGCCTAATGGTGTCGTGCTGCAATGCCAGTGGGAGATAGCGACTTGGCCATCCTCAACGCCGTACTTCTCAGCGCGGTCGCCGGCCTAGCCACGGGCCTGGGCGGCGGCCTGGTCCTCCTCTTCCGACGCCTGGACATGCGCACGTACGACGCGCTGTTGGGGTTTGCGGCCGGCGTCATGACCGCGATCGCCACCATGGGCCTGATCCACGAGTCAACGACCATGGGCCCCTTGTGGGTCACCATCCTCGGCGTCGCGGTGGGCGCGGCCGTCCTCTTTGCGCTGGACCGCTTCCTCCCCCATGAGCACGAGCATCTGCCCTTCGAGTGCTCCAACCACGTCGCCTATCGGCGCGGGGTGATGCTGATGGCGGCCATGACCATGCACAACCTGCCGGAGGGCCTGGCCGTGGGCACCGCCTACGCCGCCCAGCCGCGCCTGGGCCTGCTCTTGGCCGTGGCCATCGCCCTGCACAACATCCCGGAGGGGATGGCCATCACGGGGCCCTTCCGGGCCTGTGGCATGCCCCCGCTGCGGGCCCTCGGGTGGGCCTTCCTGTCGGGTCTGGCCGAGCCGCTGGCGGCCCTGGTGGGCGCCTTTTTCGTGACCCAGATGCAGGGGCTGCTGCCCTTCAGCCTGGCCTTTGCCGGTGGCGCCATGCTGTACGTGGTCTCTGACGAGCTGATTCCCGAAAGCCACTCCCACGGCTTTGAGCATCAGGCCACGACGGGCTTTATCGTCGGCTTTCTGCTGCTCTTGGCGCTGACGCGCATGATGTAGCCGCGCCCCCCTTGCCGCGCCGGCCGCCTGGCACGGCCGAACATCCGCCGCGCCTGTGAGGAGGCAACCATGGGGACCACACCGGTACCCGCTGCGCTGGAGGAACTGGCCGCCGGCGTCCGCGGCCTGGAACGGAGACCCCTCAAGAACCAACTCGCCGACCTGCTTCGGGAGGCGATCATCTCTGGCCGGCTGGCGCCGGAGACGCGCCTCATCGAGCGCGAGCTCTCCGAGCTCCTCGGCGTCAGCCGTCTGCCGGTGCGCGACGCCCTCAACCAGCTGGAGGGCGAGGGGCTGGTGGTCAACGCTGAGGCCGGCCGGCAGGTCATCAACCTGGACGAGGCCACCCTCCGCGAGCTGTACGCGTTCCGCGAGGCGCTCGAGAGCCTGGCCGCGCGGCTGGCCACAGGGCGCCTCACCCCGGCCCAGGACGCCCGCCTCACTGCCGAAGTGGACGGGATGCGTGCCACCCTGGCCTCCGGCGACCTGCAGGGCTACGCGCAGCACGACCTCAGGCTGCACGGACTGCTCTGGCGGTACTCTGGGAACCGCTTCGTCCAGCGGGAGATGAGCGTCCTGGGGCGCATGGTGATGCTGCTGGCGGCCGGCGGCGCCAGTGAGCAAGTCCTGTCTTTGCACGAGCGGCTGGTGGAGCGGCTTCTCGCCCGGGATGCCGCCGGGGCCGAGCGGGTCATCGCCGAACATATGGCCTTATCCAGAGAGTCGTGCCTGCGGGTGCTACGCGGCGAACGCCTGACCCCGGGGGACCTAGCGGCGGCCCCGTCTCCGCCGCAGGGAGGATAGCGATGAGCGTGCGCGTCGGAGTGCTGGGCCTGGCCCACGGCCATGTGGGCGTGTACTGTCGCGAGTGGCGGGCCCATCCCGAGTACGGCGTGACCGCCTCAGCCGGGTGGGACCACGACGCCGGGCGCCTGGCGGGCGCCGTCGAGGCCTACGGCCTGCAGCCCTACGCCAGCGTCACGGACCTCCTGGCCTCCCCGGGGCTGGGCGGCGTGGTCATCGGCGCCGAGACCTGCCACCATGCCGCCCTGGTGGAGCAGGCCGCTGCCGCGGGCCTGGCCATCGTCCTGCAAAAGCCGCTGGCCCTCACTATGGGTGAGGCGGACCGCATCGTCGCCGCCGTGGCGCGCGCCGGCGTCCCGTTCACCCTGGCCTGGCAGATGCGCGTCGACCCGCAGAACCTGCGCACCAAGGAGCTCCTCGCCGAGGGGACGCTGGGCCGGGTGTGCATGGTGCGCCGGCGCCACGGGCTGAACATGCACATGTGGCCCAACTACACCGCGCTCTGGCACGTCCAGCCGGAGCTGAACCGTGACATGTGGGCCGACGACGCCGCCCACGCCATCGATTATGTCTACTGGCTGCTGGGCCTGCCCGCATCGGTGACGGCCGAGATCATGTCCCTTGGGGACCCGCGTGTGCCGATGGACAACGGCATCGCCATCTACCGCTACCCGGGCGGCCCGCTGGCCGAGGTGTGTTGCTCGTTCACCTGCACGGCGGCCGAGAACACGGTGGAGATCATCGGGGAACAGGGCAGCCTGGTGCTCAACTATGGCGACGTGCCCTCCGCCAACGTGCCCCGCCCGGCCGGCGCCGCCGGCCTCAAGTGGTACACGACGGCAGCGGGAGATTGGACGCTGAGCGACATCCCCTCGCCCGCCAGCCATGGCGAGCGCATCGCCGGCCTGGCGCTGCCGCTGGCCGAGTTCCTGCAGGGGCGCCGGCCGGCCATCGCCACCGCCGAGGAGGGACGCGCCGTGCTGCGCATGACGTTGGCCTGCCACCTGTCCACGCGGGAGGGGCGGCGCGTTTCGCTCGACGACCCGGCCATCGACGCGGTGTAGCGCCAGCGGGGGGCGGCCGTTTGCCCAGACCGGGGAACAGTGCCATAGTGGGCGCGATGATAGCCTGCCGGCACGCACCGCCAGCGAGGCCGCCCAGGGCACAACGCCCATGCTTCGCGATACTTCCGCAAGCCAGTGTCGGCAGTCACGGGAGGGTTTACTGATGAGTGGCAAGGTTCGCTGTGCTGTCGTTGGCTGTGGTGTGATTGGGGCCGTCCACGCGGGGTTGCTGTCGGAGATGGCGCACGCAGAGCTCGTGGCCTGCTGCGACATCATCCCCGAGCGGGCGGCTGAGTTTTCCCGCCGTTTCGGCATTCCCCGCGCGACCACCGACTATGCCGAGCTCCTCGCCGACCCCGACGTCGACTCGGTGACCGTCTGCACCCCGCACTACCTGCACAGCCCGATGGTCGTCGAGGCGGCCCGCGCCGGCAAGCACGTCCTGGTGGAAAAGCCGCTGGCCACCGACGCCGCCGGCGCCAGCCAGGCGGTGGCCGCCTGCCGGCAGCACGGCGTGCGCCTGGGCGTCTGCCTGCAGAACCGCATGAACCCCGCCTCGGTACAGGTGTTGCGCGCCATCGAACGCGGGCTGCTCGGGCGGGTCCTGTTGGTGACGGGCGAAGTGCTCTGGTACCGCGGAGACGAGTACTATACCGGCAGCCCCTGGCGCGGCCGCTGGGCCACCGAGGGGGGCGGCGTGCTCATCAACCAGGCCATCCACACGCTGGACCTTGTGGCCCTCTTCGGCGGCGGGGTGCGCTCCGTCTCGGCGCGGGTGGAGACCCTGGGGCACGACACGATCGAGGTGGACGACATTGCCTCGGTCGTGCTCGACTTTCAGCCGGGCGGGGTGGGGAGCTTTGTGGCAACCACCTGCGCCTTCCACGGGAGCCCGGTGCGCATCGAGGTGCTCGGCACCCTGGGGAGCGCCGCTATCGTCGGGGAGGAGCTGGTGCGGTTTGAGACCAAGGACGGCCGCAACCAGCCGCCCGCCGTCGACGAGGGCAACGGCCGCCTGGCCGCCCACGGTAAGGACTATTACGGCTCCAGCCACGGGCTGGTGATCGAGGACTATATCGCCGCCATCCGCGAGGGCCGCGACCCGCTCATCCCCGGCGAAGAAGGGATCAAATCGGTCGAGATCCTGGACGCCATCTACAAGGCGGCCAAGACCCACCACGAGCAGGCCGTGGCCGCGCCGGTGGCCGCCCGCCCCTAGGGCGCCCCGGACCGCGGGGCCGGGAGAGTTCGGTTGCCTGAGCGAGCGCCGCGGGGATACCCCGCGGCGCTCGCTGTTCTTGGCGCGGGGCCTCGTCGGCGCCGATGGGATCGGCTATCATGGCCGCGGGCTCGCCATTCCGCCATGAACAGAGAGAGGGGGCGCCACCCGATGCCCACGCCACAGACCTGCCTGGAACTCTTGCGGGGCATGGTCGCCATCGACTCGGTAAACGCGACCATCTCCCGCCGCCCGCACCCCGAGGCGGCCCTGGCCGCCTACCTGGCCAACGTCGCGGGGGCCTGGGGCCTTTCGGCGGCGCTCTTGCCCGTGGGCAGCGAGGGTTCGGCCAACCTGCTCATCACCCACGAGGTGGCCGCTGGGGCGCCCTGGCTCCTCTTCGAGAGCCACCTCGACACGGTCGGCCTGCAGGGGATGACCGTCCCACCCCTCGAGGGGCGCGTGGAGGGCGGGCGCCTCTACGGGCGCGGCGCGTGCGACACGAAGTCCTCCGGCGCGGCGATGCTCTGGGCGCTGGGGCGCTACGCCCGCGGCGCCGCAGGTGCCCACAACGTCGCCATCCTCTACTCGGTGGACGAGGAAGCGCTCAAGGCGGGCGTGGAGGCCTACGTCGCCGAGCAGATCGCCGGGCTGGGCTGGCGCCCGGCCGGGGCCATCGTCGGCGAGCCGACCATGCTGCAACCCATAGTGGCCCATTGTGGCGTGGTACGCTTTTCTGTGCAGACCCACGGGCTGGCCGCCCACTCCTCCGACCCGACCAAGGGGCGCTCGGCCATCGCCATGATGGTGCGCGTCATCGAGGCGCTTGAGTCGCGCTATATCGCCCGGCTGAGCGCCTCGCACCCGCTCACCGGCCCGGCGCGCTGCGCCATCACCATGATCCACGGCGGCACGGCCGTGAACATCGTGCCGGACCTCTGCGAGATCTGGGTGGACAGGCGCGTCTCTCCGGGGGAGGACCCCGCCGAGGTGCTGCCGGCGGTGCGCCGCGTCATCGAGGGGCTGCGCGCCGAGGCGCCCGGCCTGCGCTACACCCTCGGCGAGCCCTTCCTCGACGGCCCGTTGGACCCCGCCGACGGGGAGGCCTTTGCCGCGCGCGTGCAGGGGGCGCTACGCGACCTGGGCCTCGACGACACCCTCGGCGGCGTGGGGTACGGCTCGGACGGGAGCACCCTGGCTGACGCCGGGATCCCGGTGGTGCTCCTGGGCCCGGGAGACATCGCCCAGGCGCACCGCGAGGACGAGTTCCTGGAGATCGCCCAGCTGGAGCGGGCCGTGGAGGTCTACGAGCGGCTCATGCGCCTGCGCCTGGAGGAGTGACGATGAGCAAGGCGGAACCGCTACGCATCGGCGTGGTGGGGTTGGGGACCTTTGGCCGGCTGCACGCCCTGACCCTGGCCGGCCTGGCCGAGGCCGAACTGGTGGCCCTGGTGGCCCGCCGGCAGGCCAGCCTCGACGCGCTGGCCCCCGAGCTGCCCGGCGTGCCGGGCTGGCTGGACCTGGACCGGGGCATGGCCGAGTCAGGCGCGGAGGCCTGGGTGGTGGCCTCGAGCACGGCGACGCACGTGCCGATCGCCGAGCGCCTCCTGGCGGCCGGGTATGCGGTGCTGGTCGAGAAGCCGCTGGCGGCCTCCCCCGCCGAGGCCGAGCGGCTGGCCGGGCTGGTAGCGCCCGATTCGCGGAACCTCATGATGGGGCACATCCTGCTCTTCAACTCCGAGTTCCGCGCCCTGCAGGGGGAGGCCCGCCGGCGGGGGTCGTTGGTGCACATCTCCTGCGCCCGGCACCGCCCCACCGGCACCCTGGAGGCCTTCCCCGGTGAGAGCCCCTTTCACCTCCTCATGGTGCACGACCTGTACATGGTGCAGGCGCTCGCTGAGGGGCGCGAGCCGGCCACCTTTAGCGCCCAGGAGCGGCGCACCCCCGCCGGGGAGTGCGACCTGGCCCTCGCCCAGCTGGGTTGGGAGGACGGCCTGGTCGCCTCATTGGCCGCCTCTTACCTAACGCCGGAGGGGATGCCCGCCGACGGGTACGATCGCCTGGAGGCCTTTGGCCGCGGCTGGGCGGCGCGCGTGGAGGCCAACCCCCGCCCCCTGACGGTGTGGGACGACCGCGCCCGCGCCCCGCTGACGCTCGAGATCACGCCAGATCCGCGCCTGCCCGCCGGCATGCTGGCCGAGGAGTTGCGCGCCTTCTGCCACGTCGTCCGCGGGCGGCAGCCGGTGCCCCTGGGCGCGAGGTACACGGACGCGCTGCAGGCCCTGCGCTGGCTGGAGAGACTGGAGCAGGCCGCCCGTGCCTGAGCCTGAGGCCCGCGGCGCGCGGGGTAGCGAGGAGGGGACCCACATGGTCGACCGCGCCGACGCGCACATCCACCTATTCGAGGGAGGGTACCGGTCGTCGTTCACCGGGCGCCCGGGGGTGCGGGTGGACGAGGCCGCCCTGTACGACTCGTTGGCCCGGGAGCACGGCGTCCGCCGCGCCCTGGTGGTCGGCTATGCCGACGCGCCCTGGTGCCGCGGGAACAACGCCTGGATCCTGGCGCGGGCCTCAGAGTACGCCTGGGCGCGGCCGCTGGCCTACGCGGACCCGCTTGACCCGCCCGACCTGCCGGCGCTGGAGCGCCTGGGGGCGGCCGGCGCCGTGGGGCTGAGCCTGTACATCCTCGGGGAGGAGCGCGCCGCGGCCCTTGCGCGGGTGCCCGCGGCGGCCTGGGGGTGGCTGGCCGAGCGGGGCTGGCTCATCAGCGTCAACTCGCGGCCAGCCCTGTGGCCCGCCTGGGAGGGGGTGCTCCGCCAGCACCCGGGCCTGCGCCTTCTGGCGGCGCACCTGGGGCAGCCGCCGCGGGCCAGCCGGCCGCCGGCCCCGCGCGACGCGGCCGACGCGCTGGCCGGCCTGATCGCCCTGGCCCGCTACCCGGGGGTACACGTCAAGGTCAGCGGGTTCTACGCCTTTAGCGACCCGGGGTATGCCTACCCGCACCGCGCGGTGTGGCCTTACGTCGAGGCGCTCCTGGCGGCCTACGGGCCTGAGCGGCTGCTGTGGGCCTCCGACTTTACCCCGTGCCTCGACATGGTCTCCTTCCCGCAGACGGTGGGGCTCTTGGCGGAGATGCCCTTCCTCGGCGCGGCAGAGCGCCGCGCCATCGAGGGCGGGAACCTTTTGGCGCTCCTCGGGGAAGGGTAGCCCCCCGGCGCTACGGCCCGGGGCTCTGGGGGGCGGAGGGGCCCTGCCCGCCGGCCGCCCGGCGGGGACGGCGCAGGTAGATCACATCGTCCTCGATGCGGGCGATCTCGGCGACCGGCAGAGTCACCTCATGCCTGGCCCACAAGTGCCCCTCTTTCATCACCAGGCCGGAGAGCCGGCCCGTCCCCTCGTCGATCACGATGGCCTCGAGCTCGGCGATACGCCCGTCGTTGGCCACAACGCACGCGCTGCGGTGCAGGACCTTCTCGCCCGGTGGGATGCGCTCGTGCTCCACCGGGACGTCCTCGGCCCCGAGGACCAGCATCTCGGGCCCCGGCCGGGCCTCCGCCCAGCGGACGTGGTCATCCGTGGCACCGTGCAGGGCCTTGTGGAGCACCCGGGGGTCCGACTGGTCGACATAGATGATGTCGGTGAACCGCTCCAGGGCTTCCAGCGCCGCCCGCGTGCAACCGACGTGGACCGTGCCGTCCTCGGCCGCAGTGACTTCATCCAGGGGCAGCAGGTACTCAACGTGGGGCGCCCCCCGCCCCCGTACGACGAGGTGGGTCACCCGGTCGGCCAGGGGGTCGACGATGACCGACTCGACGCGCCCGCACGGGCCATCGGTGCAGGCCACTCCGGCATAGATCTGAACGCGCATGGCGAACACCTCCCTCGTGACAGCCGGGCCGGCCCGGCTAGGGCCGCCCCCGGCGAGCCGGGCGAGCCACGCCCAGGCGGCCGATCAGGGTGTACTTGGCCAGATCGTTGACGAGCAGCGAACAGGCCAGGGCATACCCCAGCACCAGCAGCGTGTACGCGGGCGGCAGCGGCGCCAGGCCAGGGATGCCGACGCTGACGATGGCCGTCGCCACCACGACCTCGATCCCCAGGGCGATCAGGAGCGTCCGGCTGGGCCGCGAGGCCCAGAAATGGCCGCGCTCACGGATGCTCAGCAGGGAAAAGATCGCCAGGTAGATGAGCGAAGCGAAAGAGAAGGTGTACAGGGTCTGGTCGTTCTCCCCGATGTGCAGGACCCGCAGGCCGAAAAACAGCAGGCCAAAACACTCGGCCGTCATCAAGAGGCCCAGGATGGCGCCGAGCGCCACCGGCCCGCCGACCGCCCAGTCCTCCGGGGAGCGCGACCCGCGCGCCCGGTCCGTGGCCAGCGAGATCTTGGCAAAGTCGGTCATCAGCACCATCAGGAGCATCGCCGCGGCCGACACGACGAACTTGTCCGTAATGAACAGCGCCCCGACGATAAAGACCGACTTGAGCACCGTCCGGCTGATCTTGTTGATGACCCAGGTGACGATGCGCTGGTGGATCTCGCGGCCGGTATCCACCAGGGTGACGATGTTGGCCAGGCCCTCGGCGGTCAGCACCACGCTGGCCGCGCCCTTGGCCACGTCGGTGGCGCTGCTGACGGCGATGCCCACCTCGGCCTGCCGCAGCGCGGGCGCATCGTTCACGCCGTCACCGGTCATGCCCACCACGTGCCCCCGGGCCTGCAGGGCGCGCACCACGGCGTACTTGCCCTCCGGGTAGATCTCGGCAAAGCCGTCGCTCTCCTCGGCCAGCGCCCCGGCCGCCGAAGGATCGTCGCGGGCGGTCGCTTCCAGCTCGGCGGCCCGGACGATGCGCGGCCCCAGCCCCACGCTGCTGGCCACCTCCCTGGCGATCGGCAGGGCGTCTCCGGTCAAGACCTTGACGGCCACCCCGCGCGCCCCGAGCTCGGCCACCAGGGGGCGGGAGTCATCCCTGGGCCGGTCATACAGGGTTACCAGGCCCACCATCCCGAGCCGGTCGCCCCCGTCGGAGCGGGCCACGGCCAGGGTGCGGTAGCCGCGGCGAGCGTATTCGTCGGCGCGCCCCTCCAAATCCTGGACGGCGTCGCCCTCCAGGCCGCAGGCCTGCGCCATGGCGGCGACGGCGCCCTTGGCCACGCGGAACTCCTGGCCGGGTCCGCGCACCACGGCTTCCGTGCGGCGGGTATGGGGGTCAAAGGGGGCGTAGGCCACCTGGGTGTAGGCCTCGGGGCGCAGCCCGGCGGCCTCGGCGGCGGCAAAGAGGGCCAGGTCGATGGGGTCCTGGTCGGCCCGCTGCGAGGCGAGGCACCCGCACAAGAGCGCCTCCTCGGCGGTGTGGCCATCCAGGGGGATGACCTCCGCCACAGACAGGCGGTTGGCGGTGATGGTACCGGTCTTGTCCACGCAGAGGACGTCCATGGTGGCGGCGTCTTCCGAGGCGCTCAGGCGCGTCACCAGGACGCCCTGGCGCGCCAGCTCCATCGAGCCCAGGGCCATGCTCACGGTGAACATCACCGGAAGGGCCACGGGGATGGCCCCGAGGAGCAGCACCAGGAGGAGAGGCACGATGTCGAGCAGCGGCAGGCCCCTGACGAGCGCGGCCCCCGCCGCCAGGGCCACGAGCAGCCCCACGATCACGAGGAGCCAGCGCACCACCCGGGTGACCACCTCTTCCATGTGCAGCCTGGGGCGGGCGGTCTGTACCAGCCGCGTGGCGCGCCCATAGTAGGTTCTGGCGCCGGTCGCGATCACCACGCCGTTGGCCTCTCCGCGCCGGACCACGGAGCCCGCGTAGAGCACGCCATCGGCCTCCTTCTCGGCCTCCAGCGACTCACCGGTCAGCGCCGACTGGTCTACCCCCAACTGGCCGGAGGAGATCTTGACGTCGGCCGGGCCGACGTCGCCGGCGCGGATGCGCACCACGTCACCGGGCACCAGGTCGGCACCGCTGATGACCCGCCAGGCCCCCTCGCGCAGGACGCGCGCGTTCACGTGCAGCCGCTCTTGCAGCGCCCGCACGACGCCGGCGGCGCGCTGTTCCTGCACGAAGGAGAGCACGGCGTTGACGACGAGGAGCGCCGTCACAATGTAGAGGTCCGAGTAGCGATGGAGCAGCCAGGAGAGAACGATGATCGCCTCGATCATCCAGGCCGACAGGCCCCAGAACTTGCCCAGAAAGACGGCCAGGGGGTTCCTCTTGGGCTCCGGCACGGTGTTGGGGCCGTATTGGCGGAGCCTTTCGGCTGCCTGGGCCGCGGTCAGCCCGGCGGCCAGGTCCGTCCCCAGCCGGCGCACGACATCCTCGGCCGTGGCCTGGCCCAGGTCCGCCTGGCCGAGGTCCGCCTGGCCGAGGTCCGTGCTCGACATGCCTGCTGCGTTCATCCCGGCCCCCGCTTCGGCCCCGATGCCCGGGCCGGCGCCCGGGTTCGGAGGCCGCTCCACCGCGTAATGACACGAATCATTCTAGACGGTCGGCCCGCACCTGCAACCCCGGCGCGGCCGCCTCAGGAATGCCAGGTATGGGCTCGTCGCCGTCTGCCGTCCCCACAGGGGCCCGAGATCGGGAGGCCTTCGCCGCGGCCTCGCACCGTCGGGCGATATTGGCGATTGTGGCGACAGGATTCACTGGGTTGGGGACGTGGCGAACTCTCTCATGCGTGGATCCGACTCCGCAGCAGTCCCTGAATCTGGCAATGCTGTACTCCTTCTCTTTCCCGGGCCACAGACGGCCTGCGGCAGCGCGGCCCGGGTTGTGCAAGAGCTGGGCCACGGCCTGTGGCCACGGCCCGCCGGTTCGTCCGCGGCGCCCAAATGGCCTATAGTAGCAGGCGGTGTGCCGCGCGGCGGGCGGCACACCGGTCAGGCGGGCAGGAAGGGGGCCGCGGTGCTGAGAGACGTGTTTCCGTTCGCCCTGCGCATGCGCACGGCGCTGGCCCAGTGCGGGCAGTTGGCCCTCTGCCTGCAGGGGCAGGTGGCCGCCGAAAACAAGGCCCCCGATTCCCCTTACCAGACCAGTACGGCCGTCAGCGCGGTGGACCGGCTCTGCCAGGAGGTCCTGCTCCTGACGGCGGCGGAGGCCTGCCCGCACCTGGCCGTCCAGAGCGAGGAGCTGGGCGACTGCCCGCCCGAGATCCTGGCCCTCTTTGCCCCCGGGCCGCACCGCTACGCCCTGATCCTTGACCCGCTGGACGGCACCGACGAGTACCTGCACGGCGGCTCCCGCTACGCGCACATGCTGGGCCTCTTGGACCAGGAGACCGGGCGGATGGCCTGCGGCGCGATCTACTTTCCCGCCAGGGGGCGGCTGTACCTGGGAGTCCGCGAGGCGGGGGCCTACCTCGCCGAGGGGCTGGGCGGCGCGCTGCACCGCGCCGAGGCCGCACCCGCGCCGCGCGCTGTTGGGGACGTCAAGCGGCTCACGCCGGAAGACCGCGCCACGCTGGCCTCGCTCGGCTATGAGATCGTCCCCGCCGAGCGCTCCTCGGCCGCCCACGAGTTCACCCGCCTCGCTGACGGGGTGCTCGGCGCCGTGGTCATGCGCCACTTTCACGGCTACGACACAGCCATCGCCAGCGTGATCGTCGAGGAGCTGGGCGGCCGGGCCCTGATGGCCGGCGGCCTGCCGGCGCGCTACGAGACGGCCATGCCGCGGATGCCGCTGGTGGTCTTGGCCACCAATCCGGACTTTGCCGACGAGATTGCCCGGGCCCTCTAGCTGCGCGGCCGCGGACGCAGAGGCCCCACCGTTCGGAGAAGACGTTCCATGACCGACCTGATAGCGCCCTATGGGGGCGCGCTCGTCAACCTGCTCGTGCCTGGCGAGGAGCGCCCCGCCCTGCACGCCCACGCCAGCACGCTCCCGTCCGTGCGCCTTTCGGAGCGCGCCACCTGTGACCTGGAAATGCTCGCCGTGGGCGCCTTTTCGCCCCTGGCCGGCTTTATGGGCCGGGCGGACTATCGGTCGGTGCTTGAGCGGATGCGCCTGGCCAGCGGCCACGTCTTCCCCATCCCGATCACGCTGTCCGTCGACCCGGCCCCCGAGATCGCCGTGGGGCGCGAGGTCGTCCTGTGCGATGCGCGCAACAACCCGCTGGCGGTCATGCGCATCGACGAGATGTACCCCTGCGACCGCGACGAGGAGGCCCGCCTCGTCTATGGCACCGTCGACCCGAGCCACCCCCTGGTGGCCGAGATGCAGCGCTGGCCGGCCGTCAACATCGCCGGCCCCCTGCGCGTGCTGGCGACGCCCAGGCACTACGACTTTCCCGAGCTGCGCCTGACCCCGGCCCAGACCCGCGCCAGGCTGGCCGCCCTGGGGCGGGGCAACGTGGTCGCCTTCCAGACGCGCAACCCGATGCACCGCGTACACGAGGAGCTCACCCGGCGGGCGGCCGCCGAGGTCGGCGGCACCCTCCTGCTGCACCCCGTGGTCGGCATGACCAAACCGGGCGACGTGGACCACTATACGCGGGTGCGCACCTACAAGATCCTGGCGCAGCGCTACTACGACCCGGCGCGCACCCTGTTGGCCGTGCTGCCGCTGGCCATGCGCATGGGCGGGCCGCGCGAGGCGGTCTGGCATGCCATCATCCGGCGCAACTATGGCGCCAACCACCTGATCGTCGGGCGCGACCATGCCGGCCCCGGCAACGACGCCCAGGGACGGCCTTTCTACGGGCCCTACGAGGCGCAGAGCCTGCTGGAAGAGTTCAGCGGGGAGCTGGGCGTGCGCCCGGTGCCCTTCGGGTCGCTGGTGTACCTGCCCGAGGAGGCCCGCTACGAAGAGGTCGGCCGGGTGCCGGCCGGCACGCCGACGGCAGCCATGTCGGCCACGCAGATGCGCGAGGAGTACCTGCAGCAGGGCCTGCCCCTGCCCGACTGGTTCACCCGGCCCGAGGTGGCCGCGATCCTGGCCGACGCCTACCCGCCCCGGCACCGGCAGGGCCTGTGCGTCTGGTTCACCGGGCTGAGCGGCTCGGGCAAGTCGACCACGGCGGAGGTGCTCACCGTTCGGCTGCTGGCCCTGGGGCGCCAGGTGACGCTCCTCGACGGGGACGTGGTGCGCACGCACCTCTCCAAGGGGCTGGGCTTTAGCAAGGAAGACCGCGACACGAACATCCGCCGCATCGGCTTTGTGGCCGCCGAGATCGTCCGCCACGGTGGGGTGGCCATCTGCGCGGCCGTCAGCCCCTACCGGGCCACCCGCGACGAGGTGCGCGCCATGGTCGGGGCGGACCGCTTCCTGGAGGTATTCGTCGACACGCCGCTCGAGGTGTGCGAGCAGCGCGACGTCAAGGGCCTGTACGCCCGGGCCCGCCGCGGGGAGCTCAGAGGCTTTACCGGCATCGACGACCCCTACGAGCCGCCGCTACACGCCGAAGTGACGCTCGACACGACCGCCCGCTCGGCAGAGGAGAACGCCGACCGGATCGTGGCGGAGGCGACCCGTCGCGGGTTCCTGGCGGCCGAGGAGCCGGCCGGGCCGCCGCACGGCCTCGCGAGCGATCTTGCCTATTCTTGACAGAGTGCGTACAATATTCGCCGTCATGCAGGAATCGTGCCGCCCCGTCGGG
>JAAZBY010000231.1 GCA_012513595.1 Chloroflexota bacterium | reverse complement strand
CCAGGATAGGGACGCTGCCAGCCGCGCTGGCCGAACTCGTCGCTGTGCGACAGGCTGCGCGCCATGACCCTTTGCTCGTAGTTGCTGGCGCGCACGGAGCGGATCACCTCGCGGGTCAGCTCCTGGTCCAGCCTGCGGTACTCGGCCGCGTAGAGCGGATCGTCCGCCAGGTTGTGCTGTTCCTCCGGGTCATCGGGGAGATGGAAGAGCATCGTCTGCCCGTTGGCGTACTTGCAGAGCTTCCACTCCCCGTCGCACACCATGGTCCCGGTGCTCAGCATGCCGTAGATGCGCTCGCGCTCGGCCGCCACGTCGAGGCCAGTTGCCGGGAGCGGCATAGCGTCCAGGTAGGCCGGCAGCTCGCAGCCGGCATAGCGGAGGATGGTGGCCGTGATATCGGCAAGCTCCACCAAGCCGGCATGCTCCGTGTGCCCCTCGGCGCCGGGAACGTGGGCCAGCATCGGCACGCGGGTGGCCGTCTCATAGAACGAATTCTTGTCCTTCAGCCCATGGTCGCCGAGGTAGTCGCCATGATCGCTGGAGAAGATCACCAGCGTGTTCTCCAGCAGGCCGCGTTCCCGAAGGGTAGCCAGGATGCAGCCGACCTCGTGGTCGATCTGGGCCACCAGGGCCGCATAGTAGGCCCGCATCTGGCGCATGTGCTGTTCGTTGAACTCGGCGTTCTCGATCGCGTACCACGACTTTTGCCGGGTGACGCCCCCGCCGTCCGCCACGCGCAGCCGCTCAGCCGCGGGGATCGGCGCCGGCATGGCGGCCGGGTCAAAGAGGTCCGCGTACTCGGGGGACGGGTCATACGGGTTGTGCGGCCCCGGGAAGCCGACCATGACGGCGAAGGGCTCCTCCCGGTCGTACTCGCGCAGGAACCGGCACGTCTCCTGCCCGACGAAGCGGTCGACGGCGTGCTCCCAGGGGATATCGCTCACAAAGGCGCCGTGGTTGGCGTGGTACTCGGGCTTCTCATAGCCGACCGACTTCCTGTAGCCATGCTCCCGCAGGTGGGCGGCATAGTCGTCGTTGATGTGGATCCAGATCTTGTCCTCGGCGATGATGCGCTCCTGGAAGCCGAGGTTGGCCTCCCACGGGTAAAAGTGCATCTTGCCGATGGCGGCAGTGTAGTAGCCCGCCGCGCTGAGCATCTCGGGCCAGGTGCGCAGGCCGCTCTCACCGTAGTGCGGGCGAAGAAAGTGGGCATTGTCCAGCACGCCGTTCTTGATGGCATTCATGCCCGTCAACAGCGAGACACGCGCGGGGACACACACCGGTGAGGCGGAGTAGGCGTTGCGGAAGAGGTTGCCACGCGACGCGATGCTGTCGATGTGAGGAGTCTGGATGAACTGCGCTCCGTAACAGCTGAGGAAATCGGCCCGCAGCTGGTCGGGCAGCAGGAACAGAATGTTGGGGCGCTGCTGCATCGAAATGGTCTCCTAACGCACTCACTTGGCAAGTATCTGCTTGACGGCGCGGAGCTCGTCGAGGATCTCTCGCAAGGTGTCTTGGGCCAGGGGCGCCTGCGCCTCGGGCGCCGGGACCTGCTCGGCGCCGATCGCTGCGCCCGTCCGCGCGCGGTACCTGCGCAGTGCGGCGTAGAGCTGCTGGCTGACCTCTTCATAGTCCACCAGTCCGCCGAGCTGCGCCTCTGCCACGGCCTGCTGAGAGTACCCGGCCGTCTGCGCGTGGATGCCGCCGATGCCCAGGAGGCGGTCCAGCGGGCCGCGCTTTACCTCGATGTTGGTGATGGTGCGGTACGGCACCGTCTGCACCGTCTTGGTGATTATCCCCTTGCGCACCCGGATCTCTTCGTCCGTGAGCTCGTAGGAGATCGAGCGGTAGTACGGCCCGATCAGGGCAAAGGCGACGGCCATCCAGATCATGTTACCAAGCAGGAAGAGGATGACGTACGTCCAGCCCAAGCCATGCGCAAACCCAAGGAAAATCCACGGGAATATGAAAAGGACAAATGACAGAACGACGATCAGAAAGTACTTGGTCTGCAGGCGGATGTCGGGACGAAACACACGGCTCTCCATCGTGGCCCTCCCTTCGGTGGTACTACCCCCCTGATGATATGCCACGCTGACCGGGCCTGTCAATGGATGGGCGCGCGTCATCCGCCCGCCGCGGGCGCGGCAGCGTCGCTGCGAACCTTCTCCCGCTCTGCGCGACGCGCGGCGAAGGCCCCGCTCCGCAACTGGCAGACAAAGAGGAGCCCGCCGAGCAGACGCCCGCCGGCCGAGGCAAGCAGGTTGGCGCTGAACCCCAGGTTCGCATACAGCCAGGCCGCCGGCAGAGCCCCTAGCATGTTGGCCACCCCGTTTACGGTGTTGAACACGGCGACATAGTGGGAGCGGTGCTCATCGCGGGCCAGCATGAGGATGAGCGGCGTCGTGGCCACGCGGAACCCCGCCCAGGCCAGGAACCCGTAGATCTTGACGAGCCCGACGTGAAGCGGCGTGCGCGCGATGATCCACAGCATCGGCATGAGCGGCACCAGCAGCATGCTGACCGCCGTCATCCGCGGCGCACCAAAGCGGTCAACCAGTTCGCCGGCAAAGCGCAGGGCCAAGACGTTAAAGATCGTCGTCACTGTGGCGATGTAGGCGATGGTGTCTGCCGAGAAGCCCAGGTTCTCGGACATGTGCACGGTAAAGTACGGGGCCGAAAGCTGGATGCCGAACGTCCAGACGAAGTTGATGACGCAGAACAGGAGAAAGCGTCGATCGCGCAGCACAGCGCCCCATCCGGCCCGCAGGCCGCCGCCCGAGTCGGTGCGCACGCCGCCCGTCGCGACAACCTCGGGGACGCGCCAGTAGGTGCTCGTGGCTACGAAGCCGATCAGCGCGGCGATCAGCCACGACACCTGGTACCCCGACACGCCACCGATGCGCGCGATGAGCCACCCCGCGATCGGCAGCATTACCGTCACGGCGATGTTGTTGAACATCATCTTGGAGCCCATGTACCGCCCGCGGACGGGCAGCGGCACAATGTCCCCCAGGATCGAGTTCCAGGCCGGCTGGCCGACGGCACCGGCAAAGGCCTGGATGGCAAAGAGGGTCATGAAAAGAATGACGGCAGTCTGCCCCTGGGCCACCAGTGGGATGCCGGCCATCAAGAGCACGGTCAGCCGGGCCAACCCGCCGGGCCCCAGGAGGACCCAGACTTTGCGCCGCTGGAACCTGGCTACCAGCCAGGCGCCCAAGAGCGGCGCCGCCAGAGAGGCGGCGCTATTCACCGTGGCCCGCAGGCCCACGGTCGTGGAGCTGGCGCCCAAGGCCAGCATGTACAGAGAGACGAACTCGTTGACAAAGGCGCCAGCGGCCGAAGCGAGAATGCCATCCCACCAGATCAGGTGCATGCCACGCCGCTGCTCGCGCGAGGCTCCCGTCGTCGGGTACGGACGGGGTAAGCGTTGGATCACTCGCGGCCAGCGCGAGCGACCTCCGGTATTGAGCAAGACGCATCTCCTAGAGGGTGGTGGCCGCCATGGCCACCTTCAGGGTGAGGGGCCGCCCGGGCGTGCGCGGCTCTCGGTGTCGTTAGCCTGGGGCCCCGGCCTCCTCTGCCGGCCGGAGGGCCCGCGAAAGGACACCCCGCTGCAACGCCCAGACGAACAGAAGCGCAGCGGCCATGCGGCCGCCAGCGGAGAGGAGCAGGTTGGTGGTAAAGCCCCAGCGGCCATAGACCCAGGCGGCCGCCAGCGGGGCCAGCACGCTGGCCACACCGTTCGTGGTGTTCAGGATGGCCACGTACTGGGAACGGTGTGCCGGCGGGGCCAACTGCAGAAGAAGCGGCAGCGCCGCCACGTGGAACCCGGCCCAGGCCAGGAACCCGTACACTTTGACAATACCTACGTGCAGCGGCGTGCGCGCAAAAACCCACAGGATTGGCATGATCGGGACCAGGAGCATGGCCACCGCCGTCACCCGCGGGGCGCCGAACTTGTCTACCAGGCCGCCGGCGTAGCGCAGCGCCACCACGTTGAACAGCGTCGTCACCGTGGCCAGGTAGGCGATGGTCTCGGCGCTAAAGCCAAGTGTCTCGACCATGTGCACCGTGAAGAACGGCCCTGATAGGTTGATGCCCAACGTCCAGACAAAGTTGATGCCACAAAAGACGACGAAGGCCCGGTCGGCCCGGAAGCGTTCCCAGATCTGCCGAAGGCTGCCCGGCGCCTGCGCCGCGCGCGACTCTTCTCCGTGGATGTCGGGCACCCGCCAGTAGGCCGCCGTCGCGGCCAGGCCGACCACCGCCGCCAGCAGCCAGGCCACCTGGTAGGCGCCCAGCCCGCCAATCTTGTCGATCACGTAGCCGGCCAGCGGCAGAACGGCCACCGTGGCGATGTTGTTCAGCATCATGCTGGAGCCGAGGAACCGGCCGCGGATGGGCAGCGGCACCACGTCGCCCAGGAGCGAGTTGTGCGCGGGCATCCCCAGCGCCCCGGCAAACGACTGCAGGGCGAGCAAAGCCACAAAAAGCCCTACCGCAGCCTGCCCCTTTAGCAGGAACGGCACCGCAGCCATCATCAGAAGGGCCAGCCGGGCCACTCCGCCAGGCCCGAGCAGTACCCAGCGTTTCCGCCGACCGCTGTGAGCCACCAGCCAGGCGCCGACCAGCGGCGCCGCCAGCGCTGCGGCGCTGTTGATGGAGGCGCGCAGGCCCAGAGTCGTCGAGGAGGCCCCCAGAGCCAGCATGTAGAGCACCACGAACTCGCCGTAAAAGGCGGTGCTGGCCGAGGAGAGGAAACCGTCCAGCCAGAGCATACGCATGCCCCGGCGCTGCGCGGGTGAGGCCTGGTCGGTCGGCTGGATGTTGGTGATACGGCGGGCCAGCCGGGCGGCGCTGTGGCGTAGGTCGCGTGCCATCCCCTGTGAGCCTCCGTCTGAATGGGTTGGGTGTGTGCGCGCCTGGATCCGCCCGGCACGGAGGGCTCGGGAAACCACCAGTTCGCGGCCCGGCAATGCTCCAGGACCTCCTGATTGTACCGTAGACGGGCGGTAAAGCCAACCCGAGGCGGCCGGCCCTACCCCTGGCATCTTGACACCGGCCTCCCGCTGTGCATACGATGATAACTATTCGCACATAGCGTCGCGTACGGTAGAGCGGTGAGCGAGGCCCCCATGATCCATGTGGAGAACCTGTACCATTCCTACACGCACGACGAGCGGTACGCCGTCAAAGGGGTGACGTTTGACGTCGCCGAGGCTGAGATCTTGGGCTTCCTGGGCCCCAACGGCGCGGGCAAGTCGACCACGCAGAAGGTCCTGACGGGCGTGATCCCCCTACAGCGAGGCACTGCCACCATCGCCGGGATGGACGTCCGCCGGCGCCCCCCGCAGATGCGCAACCTGATCGGGGTCTCGTTCGAGCAGCCCAATCTCTACTCCAAACTCACCGGCTATGAGAACCTGGCCTTCTACGCCCGGATGTTCGACGTCCCCACAGAGCCCCCGATGGACCTCCTGAGGCTGCTGGGCCTGGAGGAGGCGGCTCACAAGCGCGTGGCGGCCTATTCGCGGGGGATGCAGCAACGGCTCGTCCTGGCGCGCGCCCTGCTCAACCGCCCGCGCATCCTCTTCCTTGACGAGCCCGTCGCCGGGCTGGACCCCACCAGTTCCCGCGATGTGGTCAGCCTCATCCGCGACCTACGCGACCGCGGCGCGACGGTCTTCCTCACCACGCACAACATGCACATCGCCGACGCCCTCTGCGACCGGGTCGCCTTTCTGCACGAGGGAGAGATCGTCGCCCTGGATTCGCCGCGCAGCCTCAAGCTCGCCTACGGGCAGCGCCTGGCCGAGGTGGAGTACCGCAGTAACGGCCAGCTCGTGCGTGAGGTCCTGTCACTGACGGACGAGGAGAACGCCCGACGCCTGAACGCACTGATCACCGAGGGGCGTGTGGAGACCATCCACTCTCAGGAGGCCACCCTCGACGAGATCTTTGTCCGCGTGACGGGCAAGGGGTTGACCTGATGCTGAGACGGTATGCCTACCTCGTCTACAAAGAGGGTCTGGTCGCCGTGCGGAACCACTTCCTGGCCATCCTGGCCGTTGTGGCGGCGATGTACATCGCCATCATGCGGCTGGCCATCCCCGCCAACCCCAGCGTCAGCCAGCGGTTGTTCGTTGCGGCGGACGGCGGCCAGCCAGCCGTGCAGGCGACCCTGCAGGCGCTGGGCGCGGCGGGCGACGGGTCCACCGTGCTTAAGGCCCTCGCCTCGCGGGAAGAGGTGTTGGCGGCCATGGCGGCCGATGCCGGCAGCATGGGCGCTGTGGTCCATGGCCCGGCCTCGCCTGAGGCGCAACCGTCCGTGGAGTTGCTGT
>JAAZBY010000230.1 GCA_012513595.1 Chloroflexota bacterium | reverse complement strand
TACGCCGAGACGGGGGACAAGAACACGGCCCTCGGCATTCTGAAGAACATGCTGCAGGAGCGCCCCGACAACGGCCCGGTGCTCGAGGAGTTGGCCAAACTGGCCGACGCCTACCCCGACTACCGTGACGACGTCAGCCGCTTCCTTGAGTCGATGCCCACCAACGCCGCCATCGAGGCCACCCTGGGCCGGGTAAAGGAGCGCGAAAGGCCGCCAGAGGCCGCGCCGGGCGAGCAGCCCGCCGCAGCCGCCGAGCAACCCGCCTCGCCCGGCAGCCAGGACGCCCTGGCGCGGGCCATGCGCATGTACCGCACCCGGCACCACCAGGAAGCGATTGAGATCTTTGACCAGCTCATCCGCGATGAGGCGGAGAACAGCCCCATCTGGCGAGAGGCGCGCGAGTACCGGCAAAAGGCGGAGGAGGGCTTCCTGCGCGGCGAGGTCCCCATGGAGGAGCTGCCTGAGGAGGCCTTGGTCAACGCCTCCAAGGCGCGCTCTTTTGTGCGCCTGGGCGACTATGAGCAGGCGGAAAAGCTCTACGCCGCAGCCATCAACGCCTGCCGGCAGGCCGGCAAAGCGGCCCCCGGCGAGTGGGAGCGCCAGCGTGAGGAGACCGAGGTCTATGCCGGCGCCCGCCGCCTGGAGAAGGAGGGCGACGCCTTCCTCCGCGAGGACGACTGGGACCAGACTATGGAGCGCTGGCAGCAGGCCTACCAGGCCATGAACCAGCAGGACCCCCGCCTGCAGGACAAGATCGAGAGCCTCAAGGCCGTCCGCGAGAACGTGGTCCGCGCCGACTATGCCACCTCGCTGGGCCCCGGAGACATTGAGACGCAGGCCCACGACCTGGCCCGGGCCATCATCGCCCTGCGCGACGCGGCCATCAAGTTCCCGGCTTCCAAACGCATCGCCGACCTGCGCGACCGGGTGATGCGTTCCTCCAGCGAAGTGGTGGAGTCGATCCGCGAGCGGGGCGCCGAAAGCCGCGAGCGCTCAGAAGCGAGCCGCAGCCTGCAATCGAAGCGGAGCTGGACGGAGCAGGCCGAAAAGTGGTACGACCTGGCCTCGCGCCTCAGCCCGGGGCAGTCGGCCCTCGGCATGGAGGCCATGGCCGCCCGCGACGCATCGCTCCTGTTCCAGTCGCTGCAGGAGGACCTCCTGCACGCCGAGCGGCTGGTCAGCAGCGGCTCGGAAGAGAGCCTGCAGGAAGCGCAGCATCTCATCGAACGGGTCCAGGGGCACAGCCCCAACGATCCCGACCTGAAGGTGCAGCTGCGGCAGCTGGAGCGCCGTTACGTCGACCTGGCCGAGCAGTACCTGCTGGCCGGGGATCTGGCCGCCGCCGAGGAGTTTATCGGCGTGCTGCAGGGCAACCTGTTCCAGCCGCTCTCGCCGGCCGCCAAGCTGACCATCGGCCGCGTGACGACGGCTGTATCGCGGCGCACCCTGCTGAACAAGATCAAGGCGGCAGCCATGGGCAGCGGCATCATCCTGGGGTTGGCGCTGCTGGCGGGGTTGCTGTACCGCCCGGTGCTGCTGCCCCTCTTTGCCCCGGCGCCGACGCCGACGCCGACGGCTACCGCCACCCCGGCCCCCACCTACACGCCGACGGCCACCCCGACGGCCACCGCCACGGCGACGCCGACGGCCACCCCCACAGCCACGCCGGAACCGACCGCGACCCCGGCACCCATCCTGGCCTTCGCCCGGGTGCAGGCCTACACGTACCCGCTGCCCTGCGGGCGGGGCGGGCATTCGGGCTTTGTCTACCAGCTCCAGCGGGTCGGCGTCGTGCGTGAGGAGACCTGCGCCGACGGCGTGCGCTGGCTGTACATCACCTGGACCATCGGTGACGCCGAACAGTACGGCTGGATACAGGCGGACCGGATTAGCTTCTAGCCCTGGCCGCCGGACCGCGCGGGAATGCCAAGGCCCGCCCCTGGAAGAGATCCAGGGGCGGGCCCTTTGCTAGGGTACGTCAGGAGCCCGCGAGGGGGCTCAGCCGGTCACCCGGCGACCGTCAGTTGCTGACGGCAGGCACCAACGTCGCGAAGGAATCGAGGTACGCCGCAGGAAGTTGCTCGTCCTGCAGGGTGACGTTGACGCCCAGTTCAAAGTTCGTGAGCGCGTCAAGCAGCGTGCGCGCCATGCCGACCTCGAGCGTCCGCGGCAGGTTGCGCAGCGCGGGGAACACGGCGGCCACGCCGGACTCTTTGACCGTGGTGAGGTCGATCTCCTTATCCTGCAGGAGGACGCCCATCGCCAAAGTCACCAGGTTGTCGCGCAGTTCCTTGTCCCACACGAGGGTGGCCTCGCTGCCGTTCACGCCGGCCGTCAGGCCGCCCGGGGCTACCAGCAGCTCGGCCGAGTTGACCCCGCTGAGCGCCTGCACTTGCTGCGTCACCACATCGGCCACAGAGACGCCAAAGAGGTTCTTGAGCAGGGTCAGGGGCACCGTGGCGTTGTTCACGGCGATGCCGCCGTCCGCCCGGCAGATCGTCACCGCGGGCACAGTCCCGGGTGCCCTCTTGGCCGGCGTCGCGTCGTACTCGGCCAACGAGAGGTCAGGCGCAGGGCCGCCCTCGCCCATCACCGCGACGGTCAGGCCCACGTTGCCCAGGATATCGGCCACGTCACCCCAGGCAAAGTCCTTGTTCACAAAGGTGGTGCCGATCGTGGAGACCAGTT
>JAAZBY010000229.1 GCA_012513595.1 Chloroflexota bacterium | reverse complement strand
TCCAGCGGCGTGTCGTTGATCGTTACCGGGGCGGACCAGGTCTCGCCGCGGTCGCTGCTGGTCACCCACTGGGTGACGCCAAAGGGGCAGATGTGCTCGTCGCGGTCGCCCGAAAAGACGGCCGCCAGCGCGCCATCGCCCAGATGCGCGACGCTGGGCCAGCCCAGATAGCGCCCCGGCTGCTTGCAGACGACGCCGCGGGACAGGATCAGGGCGCGGGGGTTGGCGCTCATGGCTCCTCCGGCGTCGCGGGGACGTTCCAGCGCTCGGCCAGCAGTCGGGTGCCCTCCCAAATGCCGACGATCATCTCCTTGGACTCCAGGCAGTGGCGGATGACCTGGGCGATGTCATGCCCTTGGATCTCGCAGACGATCGGCCCGCTATAGCTCATCTCGCGCAAGCGGGTGTAGGTGCCCTGAAAGTCGATGGTGTTGTTGAGGTGGGGCGGCTGGTGCTCCATGTAACGGCCCCAGTAGTGGTTGACGCCGTTGTGATGGATCTCGACGATGCGGTCGCCCAGCTGGTCAAAGTAGGCGTAATAGTTCTCGTCGGTATGGCCCGCCATGTAGGCGTGGCCGATATCGAGGTGCATGCCAAAGCCCTCTACGGCGTCGCACACCGCGACGAGCTGCTTGAGGGCGCCGGCCTCGTAGCCGACCGGCACGCCCATCGCGCGGGCACGCTCGATGATGTGCTCGGCATAGGCGATGTTGTGCCGCGTCACATCCTCCTCGGGCCGGATAAAGCCCCAGGTGGGGTTGCCGAGGTGAAAGGTCACCGCCGCCGCCTCCACCGAGGCGCCCAGATCGAGGCAGCGATCAAAGTAGCGCCAGGTGAGCTTGCGTAGATGGCGGTTGGCGCTGGCGAGGTTCCAGTCCAGGTGGGGGGCGTGGATCGTGACCCACTCGAACTCGGCCAGCGCCTTGCGCAGGCGATGCAGCTCGGGCGGGGTCATCTCGAACAGGTCAAAGCCGACGTTGGGATAGTTGGCGGGGTAACCGAGCTGCGCCTGATCGAGCGTGGGGACGAGCTCAAAGCCCTTGAACCCGGCCTCGCGCACCATGCGCATGGCCTCGAAGACATCCTCCCCGTGGGTGGAGGGCAAAAAGTGGCTCGAGACCCCGATGCGGTCGGCCACCTGCTGGCAATCGGCGATGGGTGACATGGCAACCTCCAGTTTGCTGGCCTTGCAGCGTTCTGGTCGCCATTATAGGACGATGCCGGGCAATAGTCACGCGCTGGAACCCGAACCCCAGCAGGCGGCGCGGGCGCGAGCCACTCAGGCGCGGCGCAGGACGACGGCGCGGGGCTGGGCGGGATGCGCCGCCAGCGTGGCATCCTGCAACCGGCCGGGGCGCTCCAGCAACGTCGGGCCATCGCCCAGCGCGCGCAGCGGGCAGGCGCGGGTACAGGCGGCGCCCCAGCCCGCGGCCACCTGGTCGGCGCAGCCATCGCACTTGTCCGCCAAACCGTCGGCGTCCAGGGTAATCATACCAAAGGGGCAGGCCGGGACGCAGTCACCGCAGCCGGAGCAGCGCGCGGGATCGAGCGCGACATAGCCGTCGGCGGTGTAGGCCAGCGCGCCGGTGGGGCAAGCGGCCACGCAGGGCGCCGCCGCGCAATGGTAGCAGTGGCTGACGCGATACTCGATACGTGGCGCGGGAAAGGCCCCCTCCTCGCGGCCGCTGAGGCGCAGGCGGTCGAGGGAGGCGTCTTGATGGCCGGCGCGGTCGCGGCAGGCCAGCAGGCAGGCGCCGCAGCCGGTGCAGCGCGTGATGTCGATAACAAAGAGCGGCTCAAGGGCGGCGTTGCTCATTCGGGCGTGCTCCTCACCTCGACCCATAAGGAGTGGGTGGTCATGCCGCCGGTGGGCGAGTGCGCGGCGGCCGTGAGCGTGTTGGCGCAGCCGCCCACGTCCACGCCCTGCTCGTCCGGCCGACACCAGGCGCCCTGATAGACGCACACCACCCCGGGCATGATGCGCTCGGTCACGCGGGCCGGCAGCCGGATGCGCCCCTGTGCGCTCACCACGTCCACTCGCTGCCCCTCGCGGATGTCGCGCGCGCTGGCATCGGCGGGGTGGATCCAGACGGCGTGCGGCTCGAGCGCACGCAGCCAGTCGTTGGCGTGGCAGCAGGAGTTGGAGCGCAGGCGCGAGTGGGGCGTGACGCATTGCAGCGGATAGCCCTCCGACGCGGACGGCTCCGCGTCGACCGCGGCGGGCAGCGTCGGCAGGCCCACACTCGCCCCGTCAGCGCTGACCAGCTCGATCTTGCCGGAGGGGGTGGGCAGCGGATGGGCGCTCGGATCGGCGCGGAACTCGGCGAGCGCCACGCGCGGCGGCGGATCGTCGCGCAGCAGGCCCTCCTCGGCGAGGGGCGCGGTGTCGAGCGGCAGCCGCGCTAGCAAGTGCTCCAGCCAGGCGCGCTCGTCGCGGCCCTCGGTAAAGGCCTCGCCAAAGCCCAGGCGCTGCGCCAGTTGGGCAAAGATCCAATAGTCGCCCCGCGCCTGGCCGGCGGGAGGCAGCGCGGGCTGCGCGTGGAAGAGATGCCGATCATAGCCCCAGGAGGTGACCAGGTCCTCCCGCTCGAGATCCTGCGTGACGGGCAGCACCAGGTCGGCCAGACGGGCCGTGGGCGTGAGGAAGGGATCCTGCACGACGACATAGTCGAGCTCGGC
Source organism: Chloroflexota bacterium (assembly GCA_012513595.1). Next base: position 16 of record JAAZBY010000229.1, on the reverse strand, counting down.
AAGGGCGCGGACATTG
>JAAZBY010000228.1 GCA_012513595.1 Chloroflexota bacterium | reverse complement strand
TCCTGCCGAGGAGGCGTGGCACATCCCAAGGACGGGGGCTGGCAGGAGGCGGCGGGCACAGCAAAGCCGCGGCGAAAAGCCACGGCCTTCGTGAGGGACGGTCAGCATGACCACCCCACGGGGGTAAGGGCGAGGCTATTCGCTAGGGAGGGCGTGCCTCCGGTTCATGCTCCCCGTGCTGGGATGAGCGACGTTGGCTCCCAGGACTGTCGGGTTCGGCGGAAAGCAAATCAATGCTCCTCTGCTCCAGGATACTACGGGATGACTATACCCCGTGGCGGGCGGCCTGTCAAGCGGCAGCGGGCGGAGGGGGGGCGGCCCGCGCGGGGCGGTGGGCCTGGGGTAGGACGGCGTGCCGAGCGTTGTCATTCCGAAGGAGGTCTGCCGACTGAGGGATCTCGTCTTGGCGTCCCTTGAGCGGACAAGCCAGGCCAAGACGAGGTCCCGGCCGCCGGTCCGCCGGCCGGGGCCCCAGGGCAGGGCACCGCGCCGCCGCTTATGTTGACGTGACCGCCCGCTGGGCGTATACTTAGTCTGGGTACGCGTTGTACGCTTCTTGCGGAGGGTACGCCCTCATGAGACGCTCTTGGGCGCCTTGCCGTCCCGCCAGGGACCCTTCTGACTTTGGTGAACACTGCCCGCCCTAGGCCCGCAGGCTCCTCCCTGCAGGCAGGATGCCCCATCCTGCGAGCAGAAGCGCGGCCGGCGGCCGCGCTTTTTTCGTGCCTGGGCGTCGCCGGCCCTCGTCCACGAGGGCACCAGAGTCAGCAGAGGAAGGCAGTCCCGATGAACGGAATCCTGAGCCCCCACAGCATTGCCGGCAACATCGCCCTGGGCCTTGGCGCCCTGGCGCTGCTTGTCATAGCGGCCGATCTCGCCGTCTCCAGGTTGATCGGGCTGGCGGAGTACTTGCGCGTTTCGTCCACCTTCATGGGCATGACGGTCGTCTCTCTGGCGACCAGCATCCCCGAGATCACGGCCCACGTCACCGCCGCCGTGAACATACTGCGCGGCACACTCAACTATGAGGTCGGCTCCGCGATCGTGCTGGGGGCCAACATCGGCTCCGACGTCGTCCAGCAGACCCTGATCATGGGGGTCATCGTCTTTGTGGCGGGGCGGCTGTACTTCCGGCGCTACTTTTTGTGGAAGAGCATGGTGCCGATGATTGCCACGACGCTGATGTGCATCGCCTTGGGTTGGGATGGCGTGCTCTCTCGCTTTGATGGCATCATACTGCTTGGCTCATTTGTTCTTTATAACTATTTCCTATACTGGGACGAGCGCAAGTACTTTCGCCCTGTGCCGCAGGAGGCCACGCCAGGCTCCGCCGACGGCCCGGCCGTCCAGAACAGCCGCCAGGCGCTGGGGGCGGCGCTCGTCACCGTCGGCGCCATCGCCGTGACGGTGGCGTCGGCGCAGATCGTGCTGCAGTCCACCGAGTTCGTCGTTCTGGCGACGGGGGTCGGGGGCTCGCTGATCGGCGTGGTCACCCTCGGTACCGCCTCGGCGCTGCCCGAGCTGGTCACTTCGCTCTCAGGGGTGCGCCGAAACCACCACGGCATCTCGCTGGGCACGCTGGTGGGCTCCAACATCACCAACCCGCTGGTGGCGTTTGGCCTGGGCGCCGTGATCTCGACCTTCTGGATGCCCCGCCCCGTGCTGGCGTGGGACCTGCCCTGGGAGGCGGTCACCGGCGCGGTCCTGTGGGCCATTCTCTGGTTCACCAAGGGGCGGCTAAACCGCCTGGGCGGCGTCTACCTGGTGACGCTGTACGTGATCTATCTCGTTTCGCGGGTGGTGTTTTTCGCCGCCGACTGAGGCGCGCCCTGGCCGCACTTCTCTGAAAACGGCTTGCGGGCCAAGACCCCCGAGGTCCTGCGCCACCGCCGGACGGCTGCGCTGTGGGGCGGGCCTAGGGTCTTGCCGCGCGGCTTCGCGGTCTGCCGCGCAAGAGCGGCGACCTGTCTCGAGGTCCGCCGAGGGATGGGGCGCCGCACTCCAAATCGGCCCGCCGCGCGCGGCAGGCCTGGCGGAGAGGGCCGCAGGGGCTCCCGCCCTCTAGACCTCGGGGGTCCCGGCCGCAGACGGGCTCGGGACCCCCGAGGTCACGCGCCACTGCCGGCCGGCGGCGCTGTCGGGCCGGCCTAGGGTCTTGCCGCGCATCTTCGCGGTCTGCCGCGCAAGAGCGGCGACCTGTCCCGAGGTCCGCCGAGGGATGGGGCGCCGCTCTTCTCTGAATCCGGCCTGCGGGGCAGCTCGGCGGGGCTCCCCGCGTTCGGGGGGCAGGCAAGACCCCGCCCTACCAGTAACGCCCCCTAATGAACCTTACCATATAGATCGCGTAACGCCGGGCGGCCAGCGGGGTTGTGGGCAGTGAAGGAGGTGCAGCGATGCCCAAGCCACTG
>JAAZBY010000227.1 GCA_012513595.1 Chloroflexota bacterium | reverse complement strand
CCTCGTCCACCTGGCCGAGGAGGGGCTCAAGTTCGCCGTGGGGCACAAGCGGGACCTGCGCCGCGAGCGTGTCACCGCCTATTGGCGGGTCCTGCGCTCCGGGTTGCGCCTGCCATCGCGCGGAGGTGTGGAGCATGGCTGAGGGTGCCCTGCGCGTGTTGCTCGTGACCGGTGAATATCCCCCGATGCAGGGGGGTGTGGCCGACTACACGCGCATCCTTGGCGAGGAGATGGCCGCCCAGGGGGCGGAGGTGCACGTCCTCACCTCGCCCGAGGGCCGCGGGCCGGCGGGTTCGCCCGTGACGGTCCATGCCACCATGAAAGACTGGGGTTGGCGGTCGCTGCGGGCGGCGCTGAAGCGCCTGCGCGCCGAGGTGCGCCCCGATGTGGTCAACATCCAGTATCAGACCGCCGCCTACGCCATGCACCCCGCGGTGAACGCCCTGCCGCTCCTGGCGCCGGGGCTCCCGGTGGTGACGACCTTTCACGACCTGAAGGTGCCCTACCTCTTCCCCAAGGCGGGGCCGGTGCGCTGGTGGGCCAACCTGGCACTGGTCGGGGGAAGCCGGGCGGTCATCGTCACCAACGTCCAGGATCGCGAGCGCCTGGCCGGGTACTCTTGGCTGCGGAACATGCGCATGATTCCGATCGGTAGCAACGTCCCCTGTGCGCCGCCGGCCGACTTTGACGCCGCCGCCTGGCGCCGACTGCTGGGGCTTTCGCCCGAAGCGCTGCTGCTGTGCTACTTTGGCTTCCTCAACGCCAGCAAGGGCGGCGAGGAACTCGTGGAGGCGCTCGGCCGCCTGGTGGAGCAGGGCTACGACGCCCACCTGCTGATGATCGGCGGCTCGGTGGGCGCCAGCGACCCCACCAACGCTGCCTATCTGGAAACGGTGCGGGCCCTGATCAAGCGCCTGGGGCTGGGCAAGCGCGTGGTCTGGACGGGCCATCTGCGTGACCCGGAAGTGTCGGCCAGTTTCGTGGCCAGCGACCTGTGCGTGCTGCCCTACCGCGACGGCGTCTCGTACCGGCGGGGCAGCTTTATGGCCGCCCTGGCCCACAGCATGCCGATCGTGACCACCGAGCCGCAGGCGCCGCAGCCCTGGCTGGCGCACGGGGAGAACGTTTGGCTGGTGCGTGTTAACGACGCTGTCGCGCTGGCCTCCGGCTGCGCCCAGATCGCCGCCGCCCCCCAGCTGCGCCAGGCGCTGGCCCGCGGCGCCGCCGAGCTGCACACGCACTTTTCCTGGCCTGAGATCGCGGCCGCCACCCTGGAGGTCCTGCATGACGTCTCCGCGCGTTGAGCGGACGGGCCGCCCCTTCCTGGCCCGCCGCCTTGGGCTCGTGCTGGTCATGGTGACCTTTGCGCTGCTGGGCATTATCTACAGCGTCACCACGCCCATCCTGGAGGCCTCGGACGAGGCCTTTCACTTTGCCTTCGTCGAACACCTGGGGCGGGGCGGGGCGCTGCCCGTGCAATACCTGGACCGCGCCGGACCCTGGCGCCAGGAGGGCAGCCAGCCCCCGCTCTACTACTGGCTGGCCAGCCTGATCACCCGCCGGGTCGACACCAGTGACTTTCAGCAGGTGCACAGGCTGAACCCCCACGCCGACCTGGGCGTGGTCAAGCCGGACCGCAACCTAAACATCGCGGTGCACACACCCCGTGAGGGCTTTCCGTATCGCGGCACGGTGTTGGCGGTGCACCTCGTCCGCGGCCTCTCGGTGCTGATGGGGCTGGGCACGGTGTTGGCCGCCTATCTCCTGGCCCAGACGGTGTTCCCGGGAGATCAGGTGGTGGCGGTGTGCGCGGCGGCGCTCACCGCGTTCAACGCGCAGTACCTCTTTATCACCGCCTCGGTGAACAACGACGCCCTGGTGGTGATGCTGTGTGGCATCTGCCTGTGGCTGATGGCGCGCTACGCGGCGCGCCGGCCGAGGCCCGCCGAGTGGGTGCTGCTGGGGGTGCTCTTGGGGCTGGCCGCGCTATCGAAGGCGAGCGCCTTGGGCCTTCTGCCGCTGGCTGCCCTGCTCGGGGTCTATCACGCCTGGCGAGAACGCTCCTGGAAGCGGCTGTTCGCCGTGGGCCTGCTGATGGGTGTGCCGGCGCTCGCCGTGGCCGGCTGGTGGTTCGTCAGGAACTGGCGGCTGTACCGGGATCCGCTGGGGCTCAACGCCTTCGTTGCGGTAGCCGGTGGGCGCCACCCCAGGCCGACCTTCTGGCAGCTGCTCGCCGAGTGGCCCGGGTTTGTGAAGTCGTACTGGGGGCTCTTTGGCGCCGTGAACGTCCCGGCGCCCACCTGGGTGTACGTCGCCCTGAGCGTCATGGGGCTGCTGGGGTTGGTGGGGGTGCCGCTGTACCTCTGGCGTCTGCAGCGGCGTTCCCGGCTGAGCCCTGCCCGCTGGGTGCAGATCGGCCTCCTGGCGGCCTGGCCGGTGGTGGTGTGGGTGGCGCTCTTGCGCTGGTCGATGATGACGATGGCCAGCCAGGGACGGCTGATGTTCTCCGCGCTGACGGCCCTCAGCCTGCTGATGGCGGCGGGGCTGAGCGCCCTGTGGCCGCGGCGTCGTGCGGCCCTGCCGGCTCTGGCTGGCGTGGGGATGCTGGGCGTCGCCCTGTTCGTGCCCTTCCGGGTCATCATGCCCGCCTACGCCCAGCCGCGCATCCTGACGGCCCAAGAGGTGGCCGCCCTCTCGCCGCGCAACGACGCGACCTTTGGCGATAGCATCCGCCTGCTGGCCTACCGGGTCGACCAGCAGCAGGCCGTGCCCGGCGACCGCGTCGCGGTCACCTTCTACTGGCAGTGCCTGGAGAGGATGGAGACCGACTATTCCGTCTTCCTGCACCTGCTGGACGAGAACGACATCATCATCGCCCAGCGCGACATGTACCCGGGGCAGGGGACCTATCCGACCACCCTGTGGTCTCCGGGTGAGGTCTTTGCCGACACCTTCGTGCTGGCGCTGCCGGCCACGGCGCGTACTCCCGTCCATGGCCAGTATGCGGTCGGCTTCTACCGGTACGGGGAGGGCTCACGGCTGCCGGTCATCGATGGTGCCGGGCAGCCCTCGGGAGACATGCTGCGCTTCGGGGCACTGACTCTGCCTCGCCAGGTGGTGGGCGGCGTGCCCAACCCGATGCACATCGATCTGGAGGACGGCGTGCGCCTGGCCGGGTTTGACCTCGACCGCAGCGCGGCCCGCCCCGGGGAGACGCTGCACCTGACCCTCTATTGGCAGGCCTATGAGGGCGTTTCGCAGAACTATTCGGTGTTCACCCACGTCCTAGGTGAGGAGCACCGCCTCTGGGCACAGCAGGACGGCTGGCCGCAGGGGGGCAACGCCCCCACGAGTATCTGGCAGGAAGGGCAGATCCTTCCGGACCCCTACGAGCTGACCCTCGCCGCCGATGCGCCCCCGGGCGTCTATGAGCTGGAGATCGGCATGTACGATGCGGAGGGGCGGCGCCTGAACGTGCTCGATCCGGCCGGCCACGCCGTCGACGACCGCATCGTGCTGGGGCACGTGCGCGTGATTCCCGCCGCCGACGGCCAGTGACGCCGAACGATGGCGCCCCCTTTTGGGAGCGCGGCGGCGCGATGGTACACTCAACCCACTCTGGCCGTGCAGCTGCCGGAGAGATACACGGGTAGGCACTGAGCAATGGATAGCACACCGCAACCCATCCCCACCACGCCAAGCCGCCTGGGGCCTCGCGCCTGGCAGGCCCTGCGCAGGCAGTGGGCCATCGTCCTCATCGTGGTGCTCTTTGTGGCGCTCGGGATGGTCTACAACGTCAAGACGCCCATCTTTGAGGCGCCCGACGAGACCTACCATTACCTCTATGTCCAGTGGTTGGCCGACGGCCGGGGCCTTCCCCCTCTGCGCCTGGCCGATACCGACGTGGAACAGGGCGAGATGCACCATCCCCCGCTCTACTATGCGCTGGGGGCGCTGTCCATCTCGGGCGTGGACCGCGGCGACCAGGCTCCTTACGTGTCCAACCCCTATGCCAACCTCGGGCAGCCCAAGGTGCCGGGGAACAAGAACGCCGTGCTGCACCTCGAGGGTGAGGGCTGGCCCTACGGCGGCGTTCCGCTGGCGGTGCACATTCTGCGCCTGCTGTCGACGGTGCTCTCGGCCGGCACGGTGGTGCTGACCTATCTGACGGCGCGCACCGCCTTGCCCAACCGCCCCCTCGTAGCCCTGGGCGCGGCGAGCCTGCTGGCCTTCAACCCGCAGTTCCTGTTCATCAGCGCGGCCGTCTCGAACGATGCCCTGGCCGCGCTCCTGG
>JAAZBY010000226.1 GCA_012513595.1 Chloroflexota bacterium | reverse complement strand
CCCGCGGCCGCCCAGGCCGATCTTTTGCCAGATGCCGGCCTCGTCGCGCACGCTGCCGCACCAGGCGCACACCCGCGCCAGGCGCCGCGGCGCCGCGTCGCCCTCCGCTGGGCTGCCCTGGGCGGCCGCCGGACCGCGGCCCTCCAGGGACTGCTGCAGGCGGCCGACCAAGGTGGCCGCGTCGACATCGTGGGGCAGGCGAACCGTGGCGTCCTCGTCTGTCTCGAGGGTAGGTGCGCCGGCCGGCTGCCGCGAGGTGAACACCAGCCGGACCGCCTGGGGACACAACGCTCGCAGCAGGGTCTGCATCTCGCGCCCGGGCAGGTCGGCCATCTCCCCTTCGGAGATGATCGCGTCGGGCCGGACGGTGCCGAGGTACCGTATGGCGGCCCGGCCGGTGAGTGCGCTGATGATGCGGTAACCGTGCGCACGCAGCGCGCGCCCCAGCGCGTCGCAGACATCGTCGGATGGGTGTACGAGCAGGACCAGTGAGCCAGCGGCCACGGCGGGCGTCTCCTTGGCAGACAAGGGAGGGCGAGCCGGGATGGCTGGCTCCCTCATCCGGCGCCATCCCGATGATGGTCGGCGTTCGCCCTTACCGGCTGGGGTATGGTGAGGAGTGGGCAGTCGCCGTCCACGAGCATACTCTAGCAGGGTCGTGGCCGGCTGACTGTGTACATCGCGTAAAAGATGGGGCCGCTCGTCGAGGAGGGGAACACTCCTCGACCGTTGACATAAGCCGGGGGCGGGCTTAGAATCAGGGCGGTGGGCTGGCGCAAAGGGGGTGAACCGTCTGGCCACAGGGTGTGGAGCCGTGCGGCTCCCGTGGAGCCCGCCTTGCCAATCGCTGTGCCTCTGGTGGTTCTGTGAAGGAGGCCGAAATGGCCAAGTACATGGTCCTCCACACCTTCAAGAGAAGCGCCGATGAGTTCGCCAGGCTGGCGGGGCCGGCCAAGATGGGCCAGTGGGCCACCGTGTTGTCGCATGGGTCGCAGGCCCGCTGCCTGCGTACCTGGAACCCCTACCAGCATGGGCGCAAGGACTATGTCTTCTGCCTGTGGGAGGCCACCAGCCCGGATGCCATCCGGAAGGCCGTAGAGCAGACCGAGATCGGTGACTTTCTGAACCTGGACATCATGCAGGTCGACGAGATCGATTGGAGCGCCCTGGCGGCGCAGGCACACGCCTGACGGCGCGCGACGTCGCTCGACCAGGCGCGGGGCCCGCCATTGGCGGGCCCCCTGTTTGCTGGCTGGCGGGCGTGGTGCCCGCCGGCGGCGCAAAGCCGCCCTGGCCTCAGTAGTAGGTAAAGTTGGGCCCCGAGCCCAGAGGCACGTCCGCGGGGCGGCCGGCCGGGCTGAGGAAGATGTAAGCGGCCTCCTCCGTGTTGAGGAGCAGGTCGACCACGCCGTCCCCGTTCATGTCTCCGGACGCCACGGCCACCTTGTCGACGTCCTCCTCCCCGTTGGGCAGGTGCAGGTCAAAAGTCGCCAGACGCTCTCCCCGGCAGCTGAACAGCCCCCGCGGCCGCGCGATAGCCAGCGACGAGACGCCCGAGCCGTCCCAGTCGATCAGGCGGTGGCTGCGCGAGTAGACGGTGGTCATCTCGCTGATCTTGTTGCCGTTCTGGTCGTAGACCCACACGGGGCTCTGCCCCCAGGGAACGTGGTCGATGTCCACCGCGATCTGCGGCCCTTCCACGTCGGGGCAAAAACGGCCGATATCCAGCGACTCAAAGTGGTGCCCCGGCACCTCCCAGACGATCTTGCCGTTGCCGTCGACCACGGCCAGGTTGCCGGCCCCGCACAGGCTCATCGTCAGGCGCCATTCCTCGGGGCTCTGGCCGGAACGCAGCACGCGCATGGCGTCCAGGTGGCCGCGGTTTGGGTCGACGGCGCGCGACTCGTAAACCCAGCGGACAGACCCGTCCGGGTTCAGCAGGGCATAGCCGGCCATGATCTCGTCCAGGCCGTCACCGTCGATGTCGATCGGGCGGGCCTGGTGGGCCGTGCGGTAGCCACCGGGCAGCTCCACGTGCCAGAGGGGTTCCCCCGAGTAAGCATAGGCCCAGATCTCGGTGTAGCGCGTCTTGACCAGGACGTCGGCCTGGGGCCGTCCTGACAGGCGCGCAAAGGCCACGCAGTCGCTGGTGCCCTTGGGGATGGGCAACCGCCGGCGCTCGCGGCCGGTACGCCCGTCGAGTTCCACCAGGAACCCGTCCGAGGCGATCACGACCTCGTTGTGTCCGTCGCCATCCCAGTCATAGATCTGGCAGGCGACGTCGTGGTGCAGCGTCTTGCGGCCGACGGTGGGGTCGCCCCAGCGCCAGAGGACGGTGCCGTCCAGCTTTTGGGCCACGGCGGTCGACGTATAGTGCACGTCGTTCTCGTTATAGTTCTGGGCGCTGACGATCTCGACCTCGCCGTCGCCGTCTACATCGCCGGCTACCACCCAGCGCCCGCCGAACTCTGGGTCCAGGATGACGCGGCGCCAGGGCTGCAGCACGGGCGCGGTGCTCGCGGCGATCTCCTCGGGCTCTCCGAGGACGGGTCCGGACTTGCGATCACAGGACATGCAATCACTCCTTCATCTGGGCAAGCCACGCGGGCCTGCAATGATAAACGGGCGGGTCTACCCGCCGATGTGGGCAGCGATGAGCCCGAGCAGGTGCTCCTCAACCTCTGCGCAGGAGGGGTCGCCGTGCAGGTTACGGCGCTCCTGAGGGTCCGCCTCCAGGTCGCAGAGGTCGACGTCATGGGGATACGGGTCCAGGCAGCAGGACGCCTTCCAGCGCCCGTCGCGGACCATCACGAGGCGGTCTTCCGGACGCGTGCGGTAGGAGCCGAGGGTGAACTCGCTGAACACCGGTCGCGCCTCCGGCTCGCAGCCACGGGTCAGCGGGCCGGCCAGGGAGGGGCCGTCGCTCTGTGGCGCGGGCAGGCCGGCCAGGTCCAGGAGCGTGGGCAGCAGGGAAAGCGTCTCAACGGGCGTCTCATACATGCCGCCCGCCGGGATGGCCCGCGGGTACCAGAGAATGAGCGGGACGGAGACCACCGGCTCGTAAAAGGTCTGCTTTTGCACGAGGCCGAAATCGCCCAGGTGTGTGCCGTGGTCGCAGGTCAGGGCGACGATGGTGTTCTCCAGCAGGCCGCGGGCGGCCATCCAGTCCAGCAGGCCGCCCAGGAGGGCGTCCAGGTAAGCCACCTCGCCATAGTATGAGCGGCGGATGGCGGCGATCTGCCCCGGTGTGAAACGGTCGGCCCGGGCGACCTCGGCGACGTCCTCACCGACCCAGGCGGGCCGCCCGCGCGGCAGGGTGTCGTCGGCGGGCAAGCCTATGTCCTCGTCGCGGATTAGCGCGTCGTAGGGGGCTGGGGGCACCACCGGGGTATGCGGCGCGTTCGTCGCCAGGCTAAGGAAGAAGGGGCTGCCGGTGGGGAGCGCCCCCAACCAGGACTGCGCAGCGCGGGCGGCGGCTGCCTCGGCCGTCTCATCAGCAGGGGCGGGGAAGCGCCCCCCCAGGATCCACGGCTCGCCCTCCTCGTACGGGTAGCGGACCATCCCGTGGGCGGGGCCGTCATGCTGCGCGGCATAGTGAAAGTAATGCACATGCTCCGACAGGACCAAACGCTCCTCGACCGCAAAGGCGGGCCGAGCGGTGTGGTAACCCTGCTTGCCAAAGCAGGCCGTAGCATAGCCGGCCTCACGGAAAGGATCGGTCAGCAGAGGCAGGTCCTGCCTATGGTCGTGGTTGTACCAAACGCCCGTGTGTGAAGGATAGAGCCCGGTGAGGAGCGCCACCCGCGCCGGCACGCAGACGGGCGCGGGCGTGACGGCGTGGCAGAACAACGCGCCCTGGCCGGCCAGGCGGTCCAGGTGAGGGGTGACGGCCCAGGGGCTGCCATAGCAGCCCAGCGAGTCCGTCCGTTGCTCGTCGGTCATCAGCCAGAGGACGTTGGGCCTGCTATCGCTCACGGCGTATCTCCCGGATGGTGAGGGCACAGCGGCCAGTATACCACAGGCCGCGCCGCAGGCGCCATGCCGAGCGCCGCCCACCTTGACACGCCCACACCCCGCACGTACACTCGGGCCAGCCTGGCCAGCGAACGGAGGGGCGGTGCACGGCAAGAGGAAACAGGAACACATCGAGATCTGCCTGAACGAGGACGTGCGTTCTGCCGTGTCGACCGGGCTGGAGAACTACCGCCTCATTCATCAAGCGCTCCCCGAGATGGCCCTGGACGACGTGGACACCTCGTCCAGTTTTCTCGGCCATTCACTGGGGGCCCCCTTGCTCCTTTCGGCGATGACCGGCGGAGCCCCAGAGGCGGCCGCCATCAACCGGCGGCTGGCCGCGGCCGCCCAGCAGTTCGGGCTGCCGATGGGCCTGGGCTCGCAGCGTTCCGGCCTGGAAGACCCCGCCGCGATGGCCACTTATCAGGTGCGCGACGTAGCGCCTGACATCCTGCTCTTCGCCAACCTGGGGGCCGTGCAGCTGAACTATGGCTACGGGCTGAGCGAGTGCCGCCGCGCGGTGGAGGCCGTGGGCGCCGATGCCCTCGTCCTGCACCTGAACCCGCTGCATGAGGCCGTGCAGCCCCAGGGAGACACCGATTTCCGCGGGCTGACGGGCAAGATCGCGGCCATCTGCAGGGGCCTCAGCGTGCCGGTGATCGTCAAGGAGGTCGGCTGGGGGCTGTCGCCAGAGGCGGCCCTGGCCCTGCGCGAGGCGGGCGTGGCGGCGTTGGACGTGGCAGGGGCGGGGGGCACCTCCTGGAGCGAGGTGGAGCGCTACCGCAGCGCCTCGCCAAATGCGGCCGAGGTTGCCGCCGCGTTCTCTGACTGGGGCATCCCCACGGCAGAGGCCCTCGTCACCGTCAGGCAGGCCTGCCCCGCTGTGCCGCTCATCGCCAGCGGGGGGATCATCAACGGCGTCCAGGCGGCCCTCTGCCTGGCCCTTGGCGCGGACCTGGTCGGCATCGCCCACGCCGTGCTGGCGGCAGCCAACCAGTCTCCCGAAGCGGCCGCCAAGCGCGTGCGCGTCGTGCTGCAAGAGCTGCGCACGGCCATGTTCTGCGCCGGCGCGCGCACCGTTGCGGCGCTGGACCGTACCCGTATCGTACTGAGAGGCGAGGCGTACCGATGACCCCTGACCTGCAGCCCTACCTGGACGCCATCGAGGCGGACCTACAGCGCCTGCTGACCCCGACCGTGCCCTCCACCCGCGCCATGTTTGACATGATGCGCTACCACCTCGGCTGGCTCGACGCGTCTCTCCAGCCGCACGAAGGTCCGCGGGGTAAGCGGATTCGCCCCGTTCTCTGCCTGCTGGCCTGTGAGGCGGCCGGGGGAGACTGGCGCCAGGCGTTGCCGGCGGCCTGCAGCATCGAGCTGGTGCACAACTTTACGCTCCTGCATGACGATATCGAGGATGCCAGCGACACGCGGCGGCACCGCCCGACGGCCTGGTCGCTGTGGGGCGTTCCGCAGGCGCTCAACACCGGTGACGCCATGTGGGCGGTGGCCCGCCTGGCCGGCCACGAACTGGCGGCGCGCGGGTATGCGGCAGAAACGGTCCTGGCGGCCATACGCCGGCTCGACGAGGCCTGCTTGCTGCTCTGTTCGGGGCAGTACCTCGATATACACTTTGAGACGGTGCAGGAAGTCACCGTGGCAGCGTACATCGAGATGATCGCCGGCAAGACCGCGGCGCTCCTAAGCGCTGCCGTGGCCATTGGGGCGCTCCTGGGCGGGGCCGAGGAGCGCGTCGTCGAGGAGTTTGCCACCTACGGCACGGCCCTGGGGCTCAGTTTCCAGGCCGTCGACGACATCCTGGGGATCTGGGGTGACGCGTCGGTCACGGGCAAGTCTGCAGCGACCGATATCCTTACCAGGAAAAAGACCCTGCCGGTGCTCTACGCCCTCGCCTGGGAGCGGGAGCGCGGCCTGAGCGATTTGGCCGAGCTATACGCCCGCCCGGATATGCACCAAGAGGACGTGCCGCACGTTCTGACCCTGCTCGACCGTGCCGGGGCGCGGCAGTACACCGAAACCTGGGCGGACCGTCAGCAGGCCCAGGCGCTGGCCCATCTCCGCGCTACCGGCCTGCCGCACCCGGCGCGCGATACCCTGCAGGAACTCACCCTCTCGCTCCTCCACCGCATCTCCTGATCGGGCACTCTGCCGATTTCTCTGACGCGCCCGAAGGCCAGGCGCGTCAGGAACAATTCGGTTGTCTGCGGCGTCCTTGTCATGACGGCTGACGCCGGAACCGAGACTCTGCCGGTCCGCGAGGAGAGCATGTTGCGATCCGTCGGGCGCGTTCGCCTATGGTTCTTGCTGGCCATCCCACTGCTGGCCGGCTGCTTGGCGATCGTGGCCGGCCTGGCCTGGTTGGGGCCGCTGCCCCCGCTGGACGCCGCGCAGCGGTCGGTAGCCCCCTCCACCTTTGTGTACGATCGCGACGGCCGCCTCCTGTACGAGGTGGTCGATCAGCAGGCCGGCTCTTACCGGCCGGTGCCCCTCGAGGAGATCCCGCTGGCCCTGCGGCAGGCGATCGTGGCCACCGAGGATGCAACCTTTTACACCAACCCCGGCGTGGATCTGCGCGCCATCGCGCGTTCCCTCTGGATCAACCTGATGAGCGGTGAGATCCGCTCGGGGGCCAGCACCATCACCCAGCAGGCGGCCCGCAACCTGCTGATGGGCCCGGAGGAACGAGCGGAGCGCACCTGGCGGCGCAAGGCGCGCGAGGCAGTCCTGGCCTGGCGCCTGACGCGCGTGCTCGGCAAGGACGCCATCCTGGCCCTCTACCTGAACGAGACCTACTTTGGCAACATGGCCTATGGCGTCGAGGCGGCGGCCCGCATCTACCTGGGCAAGCCCGTGGCCCAGCTGGACCTGGCCGAGTGCGCTCTGCTGGCCGGGCTACCGCAGTCACCGGCCCAGTACAACCCGCTGACCGATCTCCCCGCGGCCAAAGCGCGCCAGCGCGTCGTACTGGACCTGATGGTGGCCCAGGGGATGATCACTCCGCAGCGTGCCGACCTGGCCTACCTCGAGGAGCTGGCCCTGGCCGGTACGCCGTTCCCGATCGAGGCGCCCCACGCCACCATGCTGGCGCTGCAGCAGGCCTCCGTGCGCCTCGGCGAGGAGGCCATGCGTGGCGGCGGTCTGCGCATCACCACCACGCTGGACCTGGACGTCCAGCGTGCCGCCGAGGCCCAGGTGCGCCGGCACCTGGGCGTACTGAACGAGGCGGGGCCCAGCGGCCCCGGGCACAACGTCCACAACGCGGCCGTCGTGGTGCTAGACCCCGTTACCGGCGGCGTCCTCGCCATGGTGGGGAGCCCCGACTATTTCGACCCGCGCATCGACGGCGCGGTGAACGGGGCGCTGGCGCTGCGGCAGCCGGGCTCGTCGATCAAGCCGTTGACCTATGCGGCCGCGTTCGAGCAGGGGTATTCGCCGGCCACGGTGATATCGGACGTGCCGACCTCGTTCGTCACCCACGAGGGCCGGCCCTACACGCCGGTGAACTATGACTATCGTTACCGCGGGCCAACATCGCTGCGCGTGGCCCTTGCTTCGTCTTATAATGTGGTGGCGGTACGTCTGCTGGACCGCATCGGGGTAGGGGCGCTGGCCGAGATGGCGCGTCGCCTGGGCATCACGTCCTTCCAGTCTGCCGACCGGTACGGCTTGGCGCTCACCCTGGGCGGCGGTGAGGTGCAGCTCCTGCAGTTGGCCGCCGCCTACGGCGCCTTTGCCAATGGGGGGCTGCGCGTGGACCCGGTGCTCGTGGCGCGCATCGAGACGGCGGACGGCCACGTGCTCTACGAGGCGCCCCCTCCGACGCGGCAGCGTGTTCTCGACGAGTGGGTGGCCTGGCTGGTGTCCGATGTGCTGGCCGACCCGGCGGCGCGCCTGCCGGCCTTTGGCTCGAGCAGCCCGCTGAACACTGCCTTCGGCGCCGCCGTCAAGACGGGCACCACCACCGAGTGGCGAGACAACTGGACCGTCGGCTACACGCGCGATATGGTGGTGGGCGTCTGGGTCGGCAATGCGGACAACGCGTCGATGGAGCAGATCTCGGGCGTGACGGGTGCGGCGCCCATCTGGCAGGGCGTAATGGCCAGCCTACATCCGGAGGCTCCGCGGCCCTTCGTGCGGCCGGAAGGCCTGGTCGAGCGGACCGTGTGCGCAGATTCGGGGTTTCTGCCCGGGCCGGCCTGCCCGCGGCTCCGGGATGAGTGGTTCCTGCCGGGCAACGCGCCTCAGGAGGCCTGCACGATGCACCGCCTGGAGGAGCTGGATGCGGCCACGGGCCGCCTGGCCAGCGCCTCTACGCCGCCAGAGCGGCGCGTGCTGCGCCGGGTGACCTATTGGCCGGCTGACGCGCTGCTGTGGGCAGAGCATGCCGGCCTGCCGCTACCGCCCGAGCCGGCGGATGGGGAGGCGGCGGCCTGGGCGGCCGGCGACCCTGTCGCGGGCGCAGCGGCCACGGGCGCCGCCGAGCCTCACGAGGCGCGCCCCCGGCTGGCGTCCCCGGTGAGCGGTTCTACCTACTGCCTGGCCGCGGATATCGCCCCCCGCTATCAGCAGGTGGAAATCGTCGCCGTCGGCCCCATTGGTGTCGCGCTCGCGCGGCTCACCTTGGAGGTCGATGGCGCGGCGGTGCACAGGTGGGCCGGGGCGCCCTACCGGGCGTTCTGGCCGCTGGCCCCGGGGGCGCACGTGCTGCGCGTGGTCGGCGTCACGCGCGACGGCACAGAGATATACAGCGAACCGGTGCAGATCATGGTGCGGGACGCCTGCGATTGAGAGCCTGGCGGTCGCGCCCCATCGCTGAGGGCCGGCCGCGCCACATATCGAACTTGATCTGGTTGCGCGGCCTCACTCGACGAGAGGCAGAAAGGACAGGGCCATGAACGGCCGCTTGCATCGCGCGTTATCGGTGATGGTGATAGTGTCGATGCTGCTGTCTGTAGCCGGCTGTGGCAAGGGTCAGCCGGCCGCCATCACCCCGGTGCCGACCCTCGAGGGCGCCAGCGTGCTGCCAACCCGTACCAGCCCGCCGGCCCCGACCGCGGAGCCTACGCTCGCGCCGCTCCCACCGGTTCCGCCGCGCCTGACGGGCACGGCCCCGGCCCGCGGTGAGGAGCAGCGGCTTGACCAGCCGCTGGTGCTGCGCTTTGACCAACCCATGGACAAGGCCTCGGTAGAGCGCGCCTTCCAGATCGCGCCACGGGTGGAGGGCGCCCTGGTCTGGGAGGACCCAGAGACGCTAGAGTTCGTCCCAGCGCAGCCGCTGGAGCGGGGCGCCGAGTACACCGTCACCCTGGCGGAGGGGATCGCCTCTGCCCAGGGGCTGGCGTCGCAGCAGGCCTTCTCCTTCCGGTTCAGCACCGTGGGCACCCTGCTGGTGACCGACGTCTACCCGCAGCCGGGCAGCCAAGACGTGGCGACCCAGGGCGCTATCCGCGTGGCCTTCAACCGGCCGGTGGTGCCCCTCACCTTTGTGCGTGACCAGGAAAACCTCCCCGATCCGTTGACCTTTGCGCCCGCCGTGGCCGGCAAAGGCGAGTGGATCAACACCTCTATCTATTCGTACCAACCGAGCGAGCCGCTCGTCCCGGGCACCGGCTATACGGTCACCGTGCCGGCCGGGCTCGCCGATACCACCGGTGGCCTCCTCGAAGAGGACTATACGTGGTCCTTCGTGACCGAGCTGCCGCGCGTGGCGGAGGTGCTGCCCGGTGACGGCGCCCGGCACGTCCCGGCGGACGCCGCGGTGCGCATCGTCTTTAGCCAGGCGATGAACGGCCCGGCCACCGAGGAACGGGTGCGCCTCTGGGATGCCGCCGGAAAGCCCGTGTCGGGCGCTTTCTCCTGGGAGGGCAACACCTTGCTCTTCCGTCCACTGCAGCCGCTGACCACCGGAGAGACCTACCGCCTCACGGTGGATGCCGGCGCGCCCGCCGCCAGCGGCGCAGCCACGCTCCCCGAACCGTGGGCGAGCACCTTTACCGTTCTGGCCGAGCCCCGCGTGCTCTCCTTCACTCCTGAGGGGCAGCAGGTCGACCCCGGCCAGGGCCTGGAGATCACCTTCTCGGCGCCCATCAGCACGGAGACTCTGCTGAAGGGGCTGATCATCGAGCCCAAGGCGCAGGCACAGGCCTGGTGGCGCGAGGATGAAACCATCGCCTACGTCTCCACCTACCTCGAGCCCTCGACGGTCTACACCGTCACCCTGACGACGGACATCCTGGCCGCCAACGGCGACCCGCTGGTGGAGAAGGCCAGCTTCACCTTCCGCACGCGGGCCTTCCAGCCCAGCTTCTACCTGGACGTGCCCAGCCAGGTGACGGCCTACAACGCCTACGCCAAGCCGACCGTACTGGTCAAGGCGGTGAACGTCCAGACGCTGGACCTGGCCCTCTATACCATCTCGCCAGAGGACTTTATGTCCCTGAATACGAGCGACTCCTGGAGGAGGTGGCAGGCCTTCCGCCCCGATCCTCGCCAGCTGGTCAACCGCTGGTCGGTCAAGCCGGAGGCAGACCTGAACGTGGAGGCGCGCGTCGTCCAGGGGCTCACCTATCCGGACGACACGCCGCTGGAGCCGGGCCTGTACTTCCTGAACGTTTCGTCACCTCAGGCGCGGGATGCCCAGCGGCACCTCCTCGTGGTCACCCATCTGAATGTGACGGTCAAGAGCAGCGCCACAGAGACGCTGGCCTGGGTCACCGACCTGCAAAGCGGCCAGCCGCTTGCTGACGTGTCACTGGAGGTGTACGGAGAGACGACTGACCTGCACGCCCAGGCGACCACCGACCGGGAGGGTGTCGCCACCGTTACGCATGCCCAGCAGGAGCCTTGGTCGTCGCTCTTTGTGCTGGCACGCGAGGGTGACGCCGTCACCGTGCACATGAAGAACTGGTCGCGCGGCATTGAGCCGTGGAACTTTCAGCTGACCTACGACCCGTACGTCCAACGGTACCGGGCCATGCTCTACACGGACCGGCAGATCTACCGGCCTGGGCAGACGGTCTACTTCCGGGCGGTCATCCGCACCGACGACGACGGCGCCTATAGCCTGCCGCCCATCGGGGGCAAGTCGATGGCGACGCTAACCCTCACCGACCCGGAGGGCCGCGACCTGTATACCGAGGCCCTGCCCCTCTCGGACATGGGCACCGTCAGCGACCAGTTCCTGCTGGACGCCGAGGCCGCCACGGGCTACTACCGCCTGCTCATGGAATATGGCGGCCTCTACTCGGAAGTCTATTTCAGCGTCGCAGAGTACCGCAAGCCAGAGTTCGAGGTGACCGTCTCGTTGGGTGCTGACGAGTACATCCAGGGCGATACCATCACCCTCGCGGCGCAGGCCTCCTACTACTTTGGCGGCCCGGTGGCCAACGCCGACGTGCGCTGGTCGGTAGTGCAGACGCCCTGGTACTTTGACCGCTGGCAGGGCGATCGCTACTACAGCTTCTCCGACTATGACTACGAGGCGCGCTGGTCGGCCCCGGGGGCCAACCTGGTCACCGAGGGCAAGGGCAAGACCGATGCCCAGGGGCGCTTCGTCACCGAGGTGCCGGCCGACATCGCCGACCAGATCCAGAGCCAGGTGCTCTCGCTGGAGGTGTCGGTTGTCGACGTGAACAACCAGCAGGTCAGCGGGCGGGCGCCGGCCATCGTTCACCGCGGCACCTTCTACATCGGGGTGTCTCCCCTCTCATACGTGGGCACCGTCGGAGAGCCGCAGCGCGTTGCGCTGATCACCGTCGACACTCAGGGGATCACCCGAACCGCGCAGAGCCTCACGGCGACGCTCCTGAAGCGCGAATGGCTCAGCGTGCGCGAAGAGGCCGACGACGGCCGCTTCTACTGGACGAACAAGATCCGCGAGACCGCCGTGGCGACCGAGACGGTCACCACCGACCTCGCCGGCCTGGCCGAGGTGACCTTCCGCCCGACGGAGGGAGGCTCCTACCGGGTGCGCGTCACCGGGTTGGACGAACGTGAGAACCAGGTGCGCAGCTCGGCCTACCTGTGGGTCAGCGATCGGGCCTTCATCAACTGGGGGCGTGAGAACGCCGACAGCATCGACCTGATCGCCGACAAGGACCTCTACGCCCCCGGCGACGTGGCCACCGTGCTGATCCCCTCGCCGTACGAAGGAGATGTGCAGGCACTGCTGACCATCGAGCGCGGGCACGTGTTTGAGCACCGCCTGTTCACGCTGGCCTCCAACTCGGAGCAGATCGAGATCCCGATCATGCCGGCCTACGCCCCCAACGTGTACGTCTCGGTGACCATCGTGCAGGGGATGAGCAAGTCCAGCCCAGTCCCCAGCATCAAGGTGGGCTACGTCAAGCTCTCCGTGTCTACCGAAGAGCGCGAGCTCGCCATCTCCATCACGCCGGACCGCAGCGGCCCGTACCAGCCGCGAGACAAGGCCACCCTGGCTATCGAGGTGACCGACCATCGCGGCAAAGGCGTAGAGGCCGAGCTCTCGCTCAAGATGGTGGATCGCGCTGTGGAGGCGCTCACTGGCGGAGACCCCACCAACATCGTCGACGCGTTCTACCGTGAGCGCTCCCTGGGCGTGGCCACCGGCAGCACGTTGACGGCCCTGATGGACCGCTACCTCCTGGTGGTAATGCCGGAAGGCAAGGGGGGCGGCGGCGGGGCCGGAGCGGCGGCGGGGCCTATGGTGCGTAGCGAGTTCGCCGACACGGCCTTCTGGGAGGCGGCGGTGCGCACCGATAAAGACGGGCGGGCAGCCGTCACCGTGTCACTCCCTGACAACCTCACCACCTGGCACATCGCGGCACAGGCCGTCACGGCCGACACGCTCGTCGGCCGGGCCGACGCGTACATCGTCAGCACCCTGGACCTGCTCATCCGCCCTGTGGCCCCGCGGTTCCTGATCATCGGGGATGAGCCGATCCTGGGCGCTGTGGTGCACAACAATACGGATAAGGATCTGCGCCTCACCGCCTCTCTGGAGGCCGATGGCTTGACCATCGCGGGCGGCCCGCAGGCCCTCACCGTGGCCGCCGGCGAGCGCGAAACGCTGGCCTGGCCCGCCACGGTCGGCCAGGTGGAGAGCACCACGCTGCGCTACGCGGTGTCGGGTGGGGGCAAGGCCGATGCCATCAATATCACCCTGCCCGTCTACCACGCCACCTCTCCCGAGGTGGTGGGCACCGCCGGCCAGGTGGAGGACAGCATCCTGGAACTGGTGCGGCTGCCAGCCGGCGCCGAGAAGAGCCAGGGCGATCTGACCGTGTATCTGGAGCCGTCCCTGGCGGCCGGCATGCGTGAGAGCCTGACCTACCTAAAGTCCTATCCCTACGAGTGCGTCGAGCAGACCGTCAGCCGCTTCCTGCCCAACGTGGTCACCTACCGCGCCCTGCAGCAGCTGGGCGTGGATCGGCCGGACTTGGAAGAACTGCTGCCAGACCTCGTCTCCACGGCGCTGCAGCGGCTCTACCGCGGGCAGAATCTCGACGGCGGCTGGGGCTGGTGGCCGGGCGGGCGGAGCTCGCCGCTGATCACGGCTTACGTCGTACTGGGCATGTCGGAGGCGCGTGCTGCCGGCTTTACGGTGGACGCGGCCTCACTGCAGAGCGCCGTCGCGTGGCTGCAATCCTGGCTGGGCACCAAGACGCCCGCTGACGAGGAAGCCGGGCCGGACCTGCGGGCGACGGTGCTGTACTCCCTGGCCGAGGCGGGCGCGGGCGACCTGGGCCGCACGGTGGCCCTGTACGACGACGCACGCCACGACATGTCGCTGTATGCCAAGGCCTACCTGGCCATGACCCTCGCCATCCTGGATCCGCAGGAGGCGACGCGTCTGGCGACGCTGACCAACGAGTTCGCCAACGCCGCGGTGCTCTCGGCCAGCGGCGCGCACTGGGAAGAGGCGACCGTCCTTCCCGGCGCGATGAACACCGATGTGCGTACGTCGGCGTTGGTGCTGCGCGCCCTGGGGCGCATCGCGCCGGACAGTGCCCTGCTGCCCAACGCGGTCCGCTGGCTGATGACCGTCCGCCAGAACGGCCGCTGGAGCACGACGCAGGAGAACGCCTGGTCGATCATGGCGCTGACCGAGTACATGGTCATGACGGGCGAGCTGCAGGGCGAGTACGAGTTCGCGCTGTCAGTGAACGGGACGGAAGTCACCTCCGGCCAGGTGACCCCGGCCACCGTCGATGAGGTGGTGACGCAGACGGTGCCGATCGCCGACCTGCGCCGCCTGGGGGATAACCAGCTGCTGATGGAGCGGACGGAAGGCCCGGGCAAGCTGTACTACTCGGCCTTCCTGCGCTACTTTTTGCCGGCGGACCAGATGCGTGAGCTGAACCGCGGGCTGATCGTCACGCGCGAGTATCTGGCGGTGGCCGGTGACGGCAAGACGTCCCCCATCACCGAGGCGCGCGTCAACGATGAGATCCAGGTCAAGCTCACCATCATCGCCCCGCACAGCGTCAACTTTCTCGTGTTTGAGGATCCGCTGCCGGCGGGCTGCGAGGCGGTCGACGTCAGCCTGGCCACGACCAGCCAGACGGCCAGCGGCCCGCAGCTAGAGAAGGAGGGCGCCGAGCAGCAGCCGGGCGACCCCTGGTGGTGGTACCGCTGGGCGTGGCCATCCCACACCGAGATCCGCGACGAGAAAGTGGCGCTCTTTGCCGACTATCTCGAGGCAGGCACCTACGAGTACACCTACACCATGCGGGCCACCACGCCGGGGGCCTACCAGGTACTGCCGACTGTGGCGTACGAGATGTACTTCCCCGACGTGTTCGGCCGTTCCGCCGGGGCGATCTTCCGCATCACAGAGTAGCGGGAACGGGCGCCGAGCCCGGGACGCAAAGCAAGGCCCGCCGCGCACGCGCGGCGGGCCTTGTGCTGTGCACGACTGCAGGCTAGAAGCCGAGCTCTGCCCCGCCCACGCTGACGATATAAGCGGAGATGAAGGCCAGGGCGTTCATGGCTGCGTGAATCAGAATGGCCGGCCATAGGGAACCGGTGATCTCGTAGGAGATGGCCAGCACCAGCCCAATGACAAAGATCGGCGGGATCACGGCCGTGAAGCCATGGATCACGGCAAAGAGCGCGGCGGAGGCCAGCAGCGCCCAGCCCGTGCCCCAGGAGCGCCGCAGCCCAGGGTAGAGAAAGCCGCGGAAAAAGATCTCTTCCGCCACCGGCGCCACCACGGCGCCGAGCAGCAGGGCCATCAGCAGGCCTGTGATACCCCCGCCAAAGTAGGGCAGCGGGTTGGGCTTCTCGGTGAGCTGCAGGTTGAAGCGGCCCATGACCAGCGTCCAGCCCCAGTTGGCTACCAGCACCAACCCAAAGCCCACCATGGTGACCGCGACGCTGCCCAAGAGCGAGCTGTGACGCAACCCCAGGCTGGACCAGGACAAACGGTACTTGCGCGGGCCGAGGAGCCAGGGGGGAACAAGCAGCAGCGCCTCCAACGCAAAGACCAACTGCACGATCGTCGTCGTCGAGACCTCGGGCAGTTCAGCGCTGATCCACAGCAGGGAGACACCGATCCCGACGCCGATGGCCAGCACCAGAAGGCCGACCGCCATGAGCAGCCCATAGAACACCTGGCGCGCGCCCCAGGGCACCTCCAGCACATCTGTATCGCGATTCGGTAAGCCGTCTGCCACGCTATTCCCCTCGGCTGGGATACTCACTGCGCCATTCTAGAGCCTCGCGCGGGGCGCGTCAACAGGGGCGCCGCGGGGCCTGACTTGGCCATCGCCCCCTCCGCGAGTATAGTAGGCCCCATGAAAGAGAAGCCATTGCGGATCGACCTGCACACCCACTCCTTGTTAAGCGACGGCGCCCTGCTGCCGTCCGAGTTGTTGCGGCGTGCCACGGCCATGGAATTTGGCGCGCTGTCCATCACCGACCACGTCGACTGGACCAACGTCACGTCGGTCGTCGAGAGCCTCCTGCGGCTGCGCGAAGAACAGGCGGACGACTATTCCCTCACCTTCCTGGTGGGGGTGGAGATCACCCATGTGGCTCCCCGGCAGATCGCCGGGCTGGCCCGCCGCGCCCGGGCGCTGGGGGCGGACCTAGTGGTCGTCCACGGGGAGACCCCCGTGGAGCCGGTGGCGCCGGGCACCAACAGCGCTGCCGTCGACTGCGCCGAGGTGGACCTCCTAGCACATCCCGGCTTCCTGACCCTTGCCGAAGCCCGGCGGGCCGCCGAACGCGGCTGTGCGATCGAGATCACCGCCCGCAAGGGTCACTCGCTCACCAATGGGCACGTGGCCCGCGTGGCGATGGAGGCGGGGGCGGACCTCGTCGTCGACACGGACAGCCATGAGCCGGGCGATCTGATCACGCTGGACTTTGCCGAGCGCGTGGCTCTGGGCGCCGGGCTGCCCCCGGCGCTGGCCCACGCCGCCACGGTGACGACGCCACAGGCCCTGGTCCGCCGCCTGCTCGAGCGCCGATAGTAGCGATGCGCGTCCCCTTCCGCGGGAGGGACGCGCAGGTACGCACCTGCGGACTAGGTGAGGAGTACGAGAGATGCCGTTTCCTGCCATACCCACGCCAATCGCCTGCCCCAAGTGCCAGCACCGCTATGCTGTTGGGCTGCGCACGGTGGTGGACGTCGGCCAAGAGCCGGAGCTGAAGGAAGAGTTCCTGCGTGGCCGGCTCAACCGCGCCCGCTGCCCCGAATGCGGTACCGGCGGGATGCTGAGCGTGCCGCTTGTCTATCACGATCCGGCCAAGGAGCTGCTGGTCACCTACGTGCCTGGCGAGCTGAACATGCCCATCGCCGAGCGCGAGGAGTTCGTCGGCAACCTGGTGACGGCGGTGATGAACAGCGTCCCGGCCGACCAGCGCAAGGCTTACTTTTTCCAGCCCAAGGCGGCCATGCACCTCGATGAGCTATACGACATGGTTCTCGAGGCCGAGGGCGTCAGCAAGGAAGCGCTGGAAAAGCAGCGGGCCATGGCGCGGCTGGTGAACGATCTGCTGCCCGCCGTGGAGGACGACCCCACCCTTGACCGGCTGGTGGCCGAGCACGAGAAGGAGCTCGACTATGAGTTCTTTCTGTTCCTGAGCAGCATGCTCACCGGCCCGCAGGAGGATGAGCAGGGCGGTGGGGTCGACGCGGAGCAGCAAGAGGCTTTGCGCACCCTGCGCGAAAAGCTGCTCGAGCGGGTGACGCCGCGCATGCCCGGGGCGGCCCCGGCGGGCGCCTCGTACGACGACATCATCGCCCTCTTGCGCGAGGCCACCGAGGACGATGCCTTTGCCCGGGCCCTGGCCGTCAACCGGGTGCGGCTCGACTATGGCTTCTTCCTGGCCCTGACGGGCAAGATAGACGCGGCCAAGGCTGCCGGCGATGCCGCCGAGGAGCAGGCCCTTGCCGAACT
>JAAZBY010000225.1 GCA_012513595.1 Chloroflexota bacterium | reverse complement strand
GTCGCCGGCTGCTCCACCGTCTGCTGGCCGTGAAGACGGCCGCTGGGCACGGCGGCCTCTCCGACCAGATCCGCCAAGCCGTCATCGCCTCCGACCTGCCGCCCTACCTCAAGCAGGCCCTGCAGACCCTGGTGCGCGTGGCCAAGCTCGAGCCCGGGTCGTCGAAGAGCGAGAAGCCCGATACGCTGACTCCGGCCGAGCCCGGTGAGCCCGAATGGCTGCTCGACATCGTCGAGGCCATGTTCGACCTGTACTTCGTGCGGCCGGCCCACATGGAACGCAAGCAGGCCGCCCTGGAGGAATCCATCGGCTGCGACGCCGACCTACAGCCGGCACCGCCTCCCGAGGCCGCGGCGACCGCCACCCCTGCAGCGCCCAGCGCACCCGGCGCCGCGCCAATGACCGGCGTTACAGCTCCCGCTCAGACGACCACGACGGCTTCAGCCGAGGCTCCTGCAGCGACCACGGGCGAAAACGCCGCGGCCAACCCCGGGGCACCCACCGCCTGACCCGCTCGAACAGACTCAGTCACGGGCAGCCAGGTGAACGTGTCGCGCCAAGGCTCTGCTTCCGCCCCCACCGACAGGTATGTGCAGGTGGCGGGAGCCCGTACCCGTTACTGGGCCGAGGGCGAGGGACCAATCGTGGTCCTTGTCCACGGCTACGCCGCCTCGGTGGAGATGTGGCCGCAGACCATGGCGGCTCTGGCTCCCCATTACAGGGTGCTGGCCCTCGATCTACTGGGATCCGGGCTCACGGACAAACCCGTCGATGCGCAACTGACCCCTCGGGCCTTGGCCCGCTTCACTCTGGCCTTCCTCGATGCTCTCCACATCGAGCGGGCCGCGGTGGTAGGACATTCCATGGGTGGTGGCCTGGCCCTGGAACTGGCCCTGGCCGCCCCTGAGCGGGTGAACGCCTTGGGCCTGGTGGCCTGTACCGGCCTTGGCGGCTACCTCAAGCCTTCTCTGCGCCTGGCCGCGACCCCAATACTGGGCTGGTTCCTCACCCGACCCGGTCCGCTCATTGCCGGCAACTTCCTTCGTTCCTGTGTGCACGATACGGCCGTTGTCACCGACGAACTGGTGGCGCAGTTCAGCGAACTGGGCCGACTGCCCGGCACTCATCGCTGCCTCTTCTCCCAACTGCGGCAGACAGCCACCATCCGCGGTTGGCGCCCCGAGACCTACCGACCCATCGCGGAGCAGCTGCACACCATCCAGGTGCCCACCCTATTGGTCTGGGGCAGACAGGACCGCATCGTGCCGTTCACCCATAGCTCCGTGGCCGTCGAACGGCTGCCTGATGTACGACTGCACACGTTCGAACCCTGCGGCCACCTGGTGCAGTTGGAGCGTCCGGGTGAGTTCGAGGAAGTGCTGCTGGACTTCTTGCAGGCAGTGTCAGGAGCCTCAGGGCACCATGAAGCGGGTGGAACTGCCTGTTGAACCGCCGCGTACCTCCAGCCGGGACGGGATCACCTGTCTGAGTTCAGCCACATGGGAGATAACTCCTACCAGGCGGCCGCTCAACTGTAGCTGCATGAGCGTGTCTACGGCCAGTTCCAAGGCTTCCGGATCCAGGGCTCCGAAGCCCTCATCCACGAAGATCGTCTCCAGAGGAGTCCCCGCCGCGTGCTCCTGGACGGTCTCGGCCAGCCCCAAGGCCAGAGCCAGCGCCGCCAGGAAGCTCTCGCCGCCCGAGAGCGTGACGGCCGGACGGGCCGTCCCCGAGAACTCGTCGAACACAGCGATGTCCAGGCCTGCCGGTCGGCGACGGCTTTGCGCCTCGCGCTGCCGTTCGAAGCGGTAGCGGCCCTTGCTCATGCTGTACAGCTTGCGGCCGGCAGTGGCCAACACTTCGTCCAGGTAGACGCCCAGTACCCAGCGCTGGAATGAAACCCTGCTCTCGTTCTGCCCACCGGCGGCCTCGGCCAGCATGCCCACCGTCTGGTAGGTCGCTCGTATCTCCTCCGACTGCGTCTCCAAGGCCTCCAGGTCGGTGCGCACTTTGCTGAGCCTGTTGAGGTGCCCCTTGGCGTCGGCATGGGCAGTGAGAGCCGCTTCCCGCGCGGCCGTGGCCTCGTCGAGGGCGGCGGCAGCAGTGTCTGGCTCCGGAGCGGCGGGCTGGGCAGCCGCAATCTGCTGCGCCTGCTGCAACCGACCTCTCGCTAGTTGCAGCG
>JAAZBY010000224.1 GCA_012513595.1 Chloroflexota bacterium | reverse complement strand
GCCGCCTGAAGCTGCACCCCGACGACTATTACGCCCTGGGCGCCAACCGCGGGGGGATCGACGAGCGCTGGTTCTCCTCCACGGTCGCGGCCGACAATGGCCCGCTGACCCCGCCCGACGAGGGGCTCTCGTACATCGTGATGCAGGACGGCGCCGAGACCCGCCGCGTGCTCTTGCGCGACGCTGTGGCCGAGCTGGGCGCGGCGCTCATCGGCCCGCGCCTGATGGACGAGTACGGGCGCTGGCCGCTGTACGCCAAGTTCTTTGACAACCTCGGCCCGCTCCCCTTTCACCTGCACCAGATGACGCCGCACGCCGCCCGCGTGGGCCAGCGGCAAAAGCCCGAGGCCTACTACTTTCCCCTGCAGCAGAACAACCACGGCGGGCGCTATCCCTACACCTTCTTTGGCTTTGAGCCGGGCACCACGCGTGACCAGGTGAAGGAATGCCTGCGCAACTGGAACCGCGGCGATAACAAGATCACGACCCTCTCGCGGGCCTACACCCTCGAGCCGGGCACCGGCTGGGACGTGCCGGCCGGCGTGCTGCACGCCCCTGGCAGCCTCTGCACCTACGAGCCGCAGGCTGATTCGGACGTGTTCGCCATGTTCCAGTCACTCGTCGACAGCGTCCCGATCGGCCGGGATCTCTTGCTCAAGGACGTCCCCGCCGCCAGCCACGACGACTTGGACTACCTGGTCGACATGGTGGACTGGGACCTGAACACCGACCCGGCCTTCGCCCAGAACCGGGCCATGCGCCCCCGCCCAGTGCAGCCGGCGGACAAGACCCGTGCGCAGGGGTATCTCGATCACTGGGTCGCCTACCGCAGCCCGGCCTTCTCGGCCAAGGAAACCACGGTGCTGCCGGGGGCCACGGTCACGCTGCGCGACGCAGCGGCCTACGGCCTGATCCTGCTGCAGGGGCACGGCACGCTGGGGGCTTGGTCCGTCGAGTCGCCGACGATGATCCGCTTTGGGCAGCTGACCTCCGACGAGTTCTTTGTCAGCGAAGGGGCCGCCCGGGAGGGCGTACGCGTCACCAACCCGAGCGAGACCGACCCGCTGGTGATGCTGCGACACTATGGGCCAGGCAACCCGGACCTGGGTGACGTGGCCCAGCGGGCGCTCTAGTACACGGTACACGGCGGCTGGCCCAGGGCTTTGACGATGCTCGGCGCGCATGGTACAATCGCCCCTACCCTTGTGAGAGGGGCGCCGGGCCCATAGCTCAGCGGCAGAGCGACCGGCTCATAACCGGTTGGTCCTCGGTTCGAATCCGGGTGGGCCCACTCTCCTGTCACCACGAGAAGTGTACCGTCCAGGCCTGACGCATCGTCGTCAGGCCTTCTTGCTTTCCAGGTTGGGGCGGGTTTTGCACCGACCTGCCATAGGTGGGAACGGGCGACTTTCCAATCCCGCCCTGCTGTGGTAAAATCGTTATGGTAAAAGTGGTTTGCCAACCATAGAGATGCGCCGTCCGCCTGGGCCGGGGCCGCGCGTAGACCGCTGGAGGAAGGGTGCAAGTGTCTCCAACTTGGCCTCGTAACGCGTTTGTTTACGTACTGATCATCGCAGCGAGCATCTTTCTGCTCTATAGCTTTCTCTCGCCGGCGCAGAGCGCCGAGATCCCCATCAACCGCGTGGCGGATCTCATCAAGCAGGGCAAGGTCGAGAGCCTGGCCGTTACCGGGGATGGTATCATCAACCTGACGGTGACGGAGAGCGGCAAGGTGGCCCGTTTCAGCTCTCGCAAAGAGGCGAACGTGGGCCTCGGTGAGACGTTGATCAACCTCGGCGTCACGCCGGACGAGATCGGCGCCATCCCCGAGGTGCTCACCGTGCGCCCGAGCATGTGGGAGAACTGGGGCATTGTGCTGATCCAGATCGTGCCCCTGGTGCTCTTTGGGTTGCTGCTCGTCTTTATGCTGCGGCAGGCGCAGACGGGCAATAACCAGGCCATCTCCTTCGGCAAGAGCCGCGCCCGCATGTTCACCGGCGACCGCCCCACCAACACGTTTGAGGACGTGGCTGGCGCCGAGGAGGCCAAGCAAGAGCTGGAAGAGGTCGTCGAGTTCCTGAAGGAGCCGGACAAGTTCACCGCCCTCGGCGCGCGCATCCCCAAGGGCGTGCTGCTGGTGGGCCCGCCGGGCACCGGCAAGACCCTCATGGC
>JAAZBY010000223.1 GCA_012513595.1 Chloroflexota bacterium | reverse complement strand
GCCGCAGCAACAGGTGCAGCAGTTGCAGATGTAGTAGATACCGTCCCGCTGGTTGCGTACCGTGTGCACCAGGCCGGCCTCCGCGCAGGCATGCAGGACGTCCAGGGCCTCTTCCTTGCTGAGAGCCCGGCCATCGGTAATCCCCCGGAAGGCGTTCTCCACCGGGGCGAACCAGAGGCACGCCTCGAGGGGCGCCCCACAGGCCTGCCCCACCAGGCTCCGCTGCAGCCGGCAGATACAGGTGCCCACGGCCCACGACTTGGCCTCACTCACGATGCGCTCGGCGTGCTCGTAGGGGAACACCTCCACGCCGACGTCGATCGCCTGGCTGACGGGGATGACGCGGTGCACCGAGGGAGCCTCAAAGGCCACGATGCCGCGCGTCTCCGCAAAGTACTGCTCCATCAGGGCGGCTAGCTCGGCGTCCAGGCGGGGGCGCTGCGCCTCATAGAACCCCACGATGAACTGCAGGAGGCCAAACCGCATCCGGCGGCCGCTCACCTCCGCGCGGATCAGCCCCAGGCGAG
Source organism: Chloroflexota bacterium (assembly GCA_012513595.1). The sequence goes on along the minus strand of JAAZBY010000223.1, from coordinate 13,876 downwards.
CCATATCCTTCAGGGCGGCGTGCGCAGCACGCTCCTCCAGGCCCGCTCGTGCAGCGATGTCGGACGAGGGTTCCGGCGTCAGGCGCATCACCGCCGCCAGGCGAGCCTGCTCGGCGGTGAACAGCCTGGCCAGAATGCGCAGCTCCACCCCGCTGCGGGTGGCGGGGAAGCCGTTCGGGATCATGTCCAGCCGCCGTGCCAGTTGACGGTAGATCTCTTCGCTCACGGGACCTCCCGGGCCTCCGCAAGGGTGGCCCTCCGATGGGCACTCACGCCGCCGAGATCGCTCTGCAGGCTATCACTAGAAGTCGGCCGGCACGGGCACCGCGGGCAGACCGGTTTCTGCGGACTCTTCCACGGCAAAGGCTGCTGCCATCGAGGCGAAGGCCTCGCGGCCGGGCGTCGGCACCGGCTTGCCCTCCACCAGTACCTCCAGGAAGGCCTTGGCGCAGCCATGGATGCCGCTGGGCACCCGCGGAGAGTCGACCGGCAGATCCTCCCAGCCCTCGCGGCCGTCGCGGGCCACGCGCCCCCCGAGGATCACCCCGCGGGTGCCCACCAGGCGGAAGAACTCGTCCGTCAGGTTGGTGTTGGCCTCCTGGCGGGGCCAGTGTACCTCATAGGATGCCGATACCACGCCGATGGCGCCGCCCTCGAAGGCGAACAGGGCCGCCTCGGTGCGGTGGCCGTGGAAATCGAGCGTGCCCAAGGCGTTCTTGTGCCCGCTGACGGAGAGGATCGGCCGCCCCACCAGGTGGCGCACCAGGTCGATCTCATGGATGGCGTACGAGATCATTGGCGTGCGGCCGCCCGCCGCGGTCGCCTTCCAGGGCGCCACGGCATGGGCCCCGCGCCGGTCGGCCACCCGGTCCGCCTGGATCAGGATGATCTCCCCGAGCTCGCCGGCCTCGAGGAGCTCCTTGATGCGCAAGGCACTCGGCCGGAAGCGGCGCTCGTGCCCCACCATGAGAGTGACGCCGTGCCGCTCTCCGGCGCGGACGATGGCGCGGCCGTCCTCGAGAGAGTTGGCCAGTGGCTTGGTCACCAGGATGTGGCAGCCTGCCTCCGCGCAGCGCTCGACGTGGGCGCGGTGGAGCGGATCGGGCGTCACCACGGCGACGGCGTCGGGCCGGCCTTGCTCGAGCATAGCGTCCAGTTCGGTGTAGCCGGCCGTGATGCGGTGCTGGCTCGCCCGCGCCTCCGCCACCCTCGCCGCATCGGTATCGCACACGAGCAGCCGCCCCACCGCCGAGGCCTGGGCGAACGCCGCCACATAGTGCCTGCCCAGGCCCAGCCCCAACACCCCAATCGTCAGATCCGTCAAGACACCCTCCTGGACTGCACGCCGGGCACCGTGCCCGGCGCGCCCAATGGCGAAGCGCCCTGCTAGGCGGCGGTCGCCTCCCGCCTGCCCAGGGCGCCCAACACGTACTCGTACCCGGCAGCCGCCGCCGTTTCGAGGGGCAGGCCGCTGTCGTCGTGCACCGTGAGCCAGCCGCCAAAGCCGATCTCCTGCAGGGCCGCGAACACCGGCGCCAGCGGCACTTCGCCCTGCCCGAGGGCACGGCAGGTTCCGCCGGCGCAGTCGTTCAGGTGCACGTTGTCGAGCGCGAAGCGGAACTCGCGGAGCAGGCCGGCGATGTCGAACTCGCCGGCCAGGTACAGCTGGCTGACGTCGGCCGTCCACCAGACGGTTTCGTCGTCAATCGCGTCAAAGAGCACCTCGAGGTCCTTGCGGTACATGGCCGGGCCGCCCAGATGGTTCTGCAGAGACAGAGCCACCCCCTGGTCAGCGGCCTCGTGGCCGAGGTCACAAAGCTGCCTGGCCGCGGCGCGCAGGTCGATGGCCGACAGGTCACGGCGGTCCACCCGGTGTGCCAGGACGACCCGCTCGCCCCCCAGGGCGCGCACGAACCGCAGCGCGGCACGCAGGCGCGCCACACCCGCGCCGTCGAGCCCCCCTCCGACGTGCACGCCGGCCACGGCGCAGCCCAGGCTCCCGTAGGTGTGCACAAAGGCGCCCGGGTCCGCAAGCCACGGCTCGTACTGGCTCGGGCGCAAGCATAGACCGTCATAGCCCACCCTGGCGCACGTACGCAGCAGCAAGGTCAGCTCGCTCGGGCTGCCGGTACCGCGCGAATAGGCGATCCGCATCGTGCCTCCTTGCGCTGTCCAGTGTACGATCTCTCCCTTCGCGGTGCAAGACCTGGGCCGTCCCGCGCCGCTCCCGCGCAGGAATGGTCGCCAAATCTGTAACTCAGTCTTTACGCACCAACGCGCGGTGATCTGCTATACTGACAGTCAGAAGGGCTGGTTCAACCACGGGACCTAGTACCCCAGCCGGGGAGTTGTGCCTATGGTTGCAGACGCCGCCTAGGCAAGTCACCACGACAGCCGGCTATCGCCGGCGCAGGGAGATGAGCCTATGGATGGATGCACGAGCTAGGCAAGAAACCTCGCACGCTCGGCGTGGCCGAGCAAGGGAGTAAGGCCTATGATTGCCCTAGGCGGTCAGACGGGCCCCTAGCCCGTCTGGCAGGTGGAAAACGCGAACGCCCCCTGGATGGATGCCATCCAGGGGGCGTGCTGCTTGCTCAGCGCCGGGCCCTAACGCACCGAGCCGGCCATGATCCGCGGGCCGGCCGGCCCCCAGGCCAGCTCGACGCGCGACAGGTACCAGGTCTGCCCCTTGTCTGCCGAGCCCTGGTAGAAGAGGTGGGTGCGCCCGTCGCGGTCCTCAAAGACGTAGGGATGGCCCGACTCGCAGGCATTCCAGGCCCCCGCCGGCCCGTTGGGCAGGAAGGGTTCTGCGGACAGGCGCTTCCACAGCACGCCATCGTCGCTCACGGCGCAGCCGATCTGCTGCGGCATGCAGTTGTACGCTCCTCCGTAGAACATGTAGAACCGGCCCTCGTGCCGGCACACGGCCGGCGCCTCAATGCACTCCTGCTCCCAGGCCAGCTCGGGGGCCAGGATCGGGCCCTCGCATAGCTGGACCCAGTCCTCCCTGCCAAATGCCGAGGCCAGCGGCGCGCCGGAGACGCCCAGCATCTGCACGCGCATGGCGGGGTCCCGCGTCGCCCAGTAGAGGAGCAGCCGCTCGCCGTCGACGACGACATCCGCGTCGATGGCCCGGCCGCAGTTCCACGCCCCGCTGGGGCGGATGATCGGGTTGGTGGCGTTCCGCTCAAAGTGGAGGCCATCGTCCGACACGGCGTGGCAGATCGCGTCGCGCGGGCCGTTGCCGTACATCTGGTAAAAGAGGTGCAGGCGGCCATCGTGCACCAGCGCCCCGGGGGCGCATAGCCCGTTCTTCTCATAGTCGGCCTGTGGCGCGATCTCCCCTATGCGCCGCCACGCCTCCAGGTCCTGGCTCTCGGCGATGCCGATGGCCAAGCCGTCCCCGGGCCGCCCATCACCGTAGGCAGGGATGCTGTAGTACATGAGGTAACGCCCCGCGTACCACACGACGGCGGGGTCTTTGGCAAAGGAGCGCCCACGGCTAGAGTCGGTATAGAGCATGGTCACCTTTCCTCTGGGTCAAGTACGGCTCGGTGCAGGCGGCGGTTCGCGCCTGCGCACCGGGGCTGGGCTAGGCCGAGTTCACCCTACGGGCGACGGCGCTCAAAGAACGGCCCCAGGATGAGGCTGGCCCCCACCAGGATCAGGAGCAACGGGAACACGGGAACGCTGAGGTGGGCGATACTGCCGATCCCCGAGGCCAGGGCGATCACGCCCAACACGGTCGTGAACCCGCTGATGGGGATCGCATTCAGGTAGCGGGCCAGGTTGAGGCCCAGCATGATCAGGCCGGCGCCCAGCAGCCAGGCGCCCTCGGGCACGATACTCGCCGGCACCAGCTTCAGGCCGCCGAACATGACCAGGAAGAGACCCCACGAGATGGTCTCCAGGCGCTTGTTGAGGGTCTGCGCGTCCTTGGGAGCGGTATCCAGGGGCGGCAACTGCTCGGTCGACATGGTACTCCTTCCCGCGCCGCGGGCGCTGTCGGATGGTCTTGATCGCCAGTCACTCTACGCGCTGCGCCGCGGTGAGTTGCGCCGCCGGCTGGGGGGCCACGTCGAACAGCATCTGGCGCCCCGTGCGCCCCACGCTCACCAGGCGGCCCATCTTGCGGAGGCAGTACGTCATCCGCTGCGCCAACCGCAGCGGCACCGCTGCCTCAGCCGCCAGCATGCGGTTGGTGAAGGGCCGCGAGATCCCCTCCGGCAGCAGGCGCGCCAGGCAGGCCGGCTCGCAGAACTCGACGGACTCGACCACCCGCAACAGGCGCCGATCCACGACGCTGGCCCCGCCGCGGCGCCAGCTGCCCTGCCCGTCGACACAGCGTATCTCGTCCTGCTCGATGAGCAACAGCTCGAGCGAGAAGCCCGGGTCGGCCATCAACTCGGGGATGCGCACCAGCTCGTCGAACACGTCGATGGCGCGGCCCCGCTTGGGCGAACGCCTCCGCCCCAGGATCTCGCCGGTCTCCGGCGAGACGCGCGTGATCCACCGGCGCACCGGCAACGGGTAGACCAGGCGTACCCGGTGACCGGTCAACAGGTCGCCCAGTTTGCCACGGATCGAGGCAAAGCTGCCCGTCTGCACCTCCACGAGCAGGTCGCCCCGCACGACGTCGATGACATAGCCATCAACCTGCGCCTCGAGCAGGTCGCCGGGCTGCGCGTACCAGGCCTTGACGTCGCGGTGCAACGAGCTCTCATTCAGTGAGCCGATACCGTTCCCGCTAGGTTCGGCCACAGCTCCAACCTCAGAAACCACTGCCATCCTTTCGGTGCGCCGCCGACGCTGCTGGCCTCACAGGGCTCACTCAGCCGCCCTATGCCCCACCATGCGCACAAAGCCGAGGTAGCGGCCGCCGTCCGCCTCGAGCACCTCGGCGTCGGAGGGAAAGTGCCCCCCGCCGGAGGCCTGTACGGCGCGGTCCCACTGGCGCCACAGGTCGATCCCGCCGGGCAGGGTGTCGGCAACCTGCACCTCCACGAGGCCCGTGCGCGCCCAGTGTTCCCGCCACCAGGCCGCCGTGTGCAGGCTCCAGCAGTCGGGGCCCCAGAAGACTCCGCCGCTCTGCTGGCGGCGCGTTAGGTGCTCAGGAACAGCCCCGCCAAAATCCTGCCCCAGGCCCGGCACCACGATGCCAATCTGCCCCTGCGGGCGAAGGAAGCGGTGCAGGTAGCTCAGGTACAGGTCGTCGGTGCCAAAGTAGGCGTACGCGTCGACACAGACGATCGCGTCAAAGAACCTTTCGGCGAATGGCAACACGTGTGCCTCGGCGTGGATCGGAAAGACCTGCCCGCCCAGCCCTTCGGCCTCGATGCGCGCCCAGTTGTCGGTGGGCTTGATCCACAGGTCGGTGGCCCACACCTGGGCGCCGAACTCCCGGGCCAGAAAGATGCTGGAGAGCCCCTTGCCGCAGCCAAGGTCCAGCACCCGCATCCCTGGGCCAAGGGGCATGGCCTGGGTGACCCACTCGGTCAGCCAGAGGGCGTTGGGGCCCATCTGGTTGCGCAGGATCCAATCCGCGTCATAGGTGGACGCGCGCGGAAAGCGCGGCTCCACCAGCAGGCTGGCGTACGCGTTCATCTCACCACCCTCGAGAGAAGAGAGGCCTTGGATCGGCCCCCGGCGGGCGCGGCTCTCCGCGCAGCGGGTCGACCCTGGCGCCGACCTTGCCCACTATAGCATGGCCGGCGGGCACTGCCAACGCCCCCCCGGGGGCCGGGCGGCGCAGCACGGGCTTGATCGGTCCTCTCAGGAACGCTACACTGACATGAGCGCGGGCGCGGTGGTGCCCCAGCCTGAAGGAGACGGCTCACATGTCCGAACCAGTACAGCCTCAGGAGGTAACGACGTTCTGGCAGCGCCTGGCGGGCCTTCCGCGTAACGTCTGGGCCGTCGGCGTGACCAGCTTTCTGATGGACGTCTCCAGCGAGATGGTCCTCAACCTGCTGCCGCTCTTTCTCAGCAGCGTGCTCGGCGTGCGCACCGGCGTGATCGGCTTCATCGAGGGGAGCGCCGAGGCCACGGCCAGCCTCCTGAAGGTCTTTTCCGGATGGCTTTCTGACAGGTTGGGCTCACGCAAGTGGCTGGCGGTGGCCGGATACGGCCTGTCGGCCGTGGCCAAGCCCCTCTTCTACCTGGCCGGATCGTGGGAGGACGTCTTTGCCGCGCGCTGGGGAGACCGCCTCGGCAAGGGGATCCGCACCGCCCCGCGAGACGCCCTCATCGCCGACAGCATCACGCCGGCGCAGCGCGGCGTCGCCTTTGGCTTTCATCGCGCGGCCGACACGGGGGGCGCGGTCGTTGGTCTGCTGGTGGCGCTGGGCCTGGTGCTGAGCATGCAGGTGGCAGGCAGCGCCCTGCAACGCGGCACGTTCCAGACCCTGGTCCTGGTGAGTGTCATCCCCGCCACGCTGGCGGTCATCTCGTTGGCCGTCCTGTCGCGAGAGGTGGCCCCCGAGCGGCGCGGGGCGGCCTCGCCGGTCTCTTTCCGCGGCCTGGGGCGGCCCTTCTTTGTGTTCCTGTTCATCGTCGGCCTGTTCGATGTGGGCAACTCGTCCGACGCCTTCCTGGTCCTGCGGGCCCAGGAGCGCGGGCTCGACCTCGCCGGCATCCTGGGCATGCTGATCACCTTCAACGCGGTGTACACGCTGGTATCGGCCCCGGCCGGCTCGCTTTCCGACCGGCTCGATAGGCGTCTGGTTATTATCGGGGGATGGCTGACCTATGCGGCCATCTATGCCGGCTTTGCGCTGGCACGGACGGGCTGGCACGTCTGGGTGCTCTATGCTCTCTACGGGGTCTATTACGGCCTGGCCTACGGCACCACCAAGGCCCTCGTTGCGGACCTGGTGCCGCAGCACCTGCGGGGGACGGCCTACGGCACCTACAACGCCGTCCTCGGCATGCTCGACCTGCCGGCCTCGCTGATCGCCGGGTTCCTCTGGCAGGGAGTCGGCCCGTGGCAGGGCTTTGGGCCCAGCGCCCCGTTTGTGTTCGGGGCGGCCATGGCGCTTCTTGCGGCGGTGCTGCTCTTCTCATGGCGCCCCCCGGTGCGGGCCGAACTGAACCTGGACCCCACACACGCCTAGGGAGGCTGCCATGGGCACCTATGAGACGTTCGCCGTGACCTACACGCAGGGCCCCTATCCGCGCTTCAGCCAGAGCATGGCCGAGCACCTCCCCTTCGTACTGGGCAAGTTCGGCCGCAGCCCGCGCTCGGTGCTCGACGTGGCCTGTGGCGAGGGGACCTTTGCCGTGGCCATGGCCGGTGCTGGCCACCAGGTGACCGGCGTCGACCGCGCGCCGCGCATGCTGGACATCGCCCGCCAGCGCGCCAGCCTGGCAGGGGTCGACGTGCGCTTCCTCTGCCAGGACATGCGCAGCCTGGCCCTGCCCGAGCGCTTCGACCTGGTGACCTGCTGGTTCGACAGCCTGAACTACCTCCTCCTCGCCGAGGACCTGGAGAGCGCCTTTGCCGGCGTCGCCCGCAGCCTGGCCGACGACGGCCTGTTCATCTTTGACATGAATACCCTCTACGGTCTGGCCGTGCAGTGGCAGCGTGATCGCGCCTACGTCCAGCAGGACACGCCCGACATCCTGGAGCTCCACCGCCCCACCTACGACTATGAGGCCGCCACGGCGACCTTGCGCATCGACGGGTTCCTGCGCGACGGTGGGCACTGGCTGCGCTACACCGAGGTGCACCAGGAGCGCGGCTACACGCTCGAGGAGATCCGTGGCTGCCTGCACCGCGCCGGCCTGGCCGAACTGGCCTGCTGGGGCAGCATCCTGGAGCTGACGCCCCCCACTGCCGAGAGCGGCCGGGTGTGGTTCGTGGCCGCCCTGCAGCCCGGCTGAGCGGCCCTGGCGCGACGGTATTCGGCCACACGCATCCTTGGCTTTCGTCTGCCCGCCCGGATGGCGTATACTTCTGAGCGGACAGATGCAGTGCCCCGCCCCGCCGCGCTGCGGTCCCCCCCGCGCCGCGCCCGCTTCCTCGCCGGAGGGCCTCTTGCAGAGGCCGCCTCGGCTGGCGGCACGCCGGATTATCGAACAGATTTTCTAATTTCCTGTCATATCGCGTCTATATATGACAGGCCCTGACAGGTACCGGTGCTATGGTGGGCTCGTGCCAGCCAGAGAGGCCCGCCGTCCAACCCAGCACCCAGATCGAGCGGAGAACGCCACCCCCATGACCCAGGACAAGATCGTGATTCGCGGTGCCAGAGAACACAACCTGGCCGACATCGACGTGACCATCCCCCGCTTTCGCTTAGTGGTCTTTACCGGCGTCTCGGGGAGCGGCAAGTCGTCCCTGGCGTTCGACACGCTCTACGCCGAAGGACAGCGGCGTTATGTCGAGTCCCTCTCGGCCTACGCGCGGCAGTTTATCGGCCAGATGGAGAAGCCCAAGGTCGACTATATCGGCGGGCTCAGCCCGGCCATCGCCATCGAGCAAAAGGCCGTGAGCAGGAACCCCCGCTCGACAGTTGCCACCGTCACCGAGATATATGACTACTTGCGCGTGCTGTACGCGCGGGTGGGCACGCCGCACTGCCCACAGTGCGGGCGCGTTGTGCACGCCCAGTCTGCCCAGGAGATCGTCGACCGCGTCGCCACGCTGCCCGAGGGGACCCGCTTCCAGGTGCTGGCGCCGCTGGCCCGCAACCGCAAGGGCGCCTTCCAGGACGTGTTTGCCCAGGCCCAGGCCGACGGTTTCTCTCGCGTGCGTGTGGACGGCCAGCAGCACGAGCTGAGCGCCGCCATCCCCCTGGACAAGAAGCGCAAACACGATATCGACCTGATCGTCGATCGGCTGGCCATCCCGGCGGCCGGCGAGGCCGATGCGGATGCCTTCCTCAGCCGTCTGACCGACTCGATCGAGACCGCGCTCAAGCAGGGGGATGGGCTGGTCGTGATCGACCGCGGCAACGGGGAGGACTGGCTCCTTTCGGAGCAGAACGCCTGCCCCGAGTGCAACCTCAGTTTCCCTGAGCTGAGCCCGGCGATGTTCTCGTTCAACTCGCCGCTCGGCATGTGCCCCGAGTGCAACGGCCTTGGCAACCGCCTGGAGTTCGACCCGGTCCGCTTCGTCAACCCCGACAAGACTTTGCACCAGGGCGGCGTGCGCCCCTGGGGGGAACTGCAGAAGAAGAAGGCTTCCGGCACCTACCGGTTCGCCCAGCGCATCGTGAGCAAGTTCGGCCACGACCTGGACACGCCGTGGAAAGACCTCTCCCCGGCCTGCCAGGAGGCCGTCCTCTTTGGCGGCGTGGATATTGTGTCCGAGTGGCACACGGAGCGCTCCGAAGGGCGCAACGTGCGCCGCATCGAGGGCGTGGTGAACGAAGTGCGGCGTCGCTATCGCCAGACGCACTCGGAAGGGATGCGGCGCTGGTACACCTCTTTCATGGGCCAGCAGCCCTGCCCCACCTGTGGCGGGCGCCGCCTGCGCCCCGAGGCGGCCGCGGTAACGGTCGGCAACCTGTCGATCACCCAGGTCTGCGCCCTGTCGATCAGCGATGCCCTCCTGTGGGTCGCAAGTCTGACGCCGCACCCCGACGGCAGCGCGGAGCTGACCGCCGAGCAGTGGCAGGTGGCCGAAGAGGTCCTCAAGGAGATCCGCGAGCGGCTGCAGTTCCTGGTCAACGTCGGCCTGCACTACCTGACGCTGGAGCGCTCGGCGCCGACCCTCTCGGGCGGGGAGGGACAACGCATCCGCCTGGCCAGCCAGATCGGTTGCGGGCTGACCGGCGTGCTCTATGTGCTCGACGAGCCCTCTATCGGCCTGCACCAGCGTGACAACCGCCGCCTCCTGGAGACCCTGGAACGCCTGCGCGACCTGGGCAACACCGTGCTGGTCGTGGAGCACGATGAGGAGACCATGCGCTCGGCCGACTGGATCGTCGACCTGGGGCCCGGCGCCGGGGTGAACGGTGGGCACCTAGTGGCCTCGGGGCCGCCCGCAGAGATCGCCAGGAACCCCGCCTCACTCACGGGGAGGTACCTGTCCGGCGAGCTGCAGGTCTCGTCGCCGAGCGGGCAGCGCCGCCCCACCAACGGCAAGTGGCTGGCGGTGGTCGGGGCGCGGCAGCACAACCTGAAGGACGTGAACGTGCGCTTCCCGCTGGGCCTGTTCACCTGCGTGACGGGCGTCTCGGGCAGCGGCAAGTCGTCGCTGGTTGCCCAGACGCTGCACCCTGCCCTGGCCCGGGTTCTGCACGGGTCCACCGAGAAGGCCGGGGCGCACGAGCGAATCGACGGGCTCGAGCACATCAGCAAGGTGATCAATATCACCCAGGAGCCGATCGGGCGCACGCCGCGCTCGAACCCAGCCACCTACGTGCAGGTGATGAACGAGATTCGGGCCCTCTTTGCCCAGGTGCCGGAAGCGCGCCTGCGCGGCTACCAGCCCGGGCGCTTCTCTTTCAACGTCAAGGGGGGCCGCTGCGAGGCCTGCCAGGGGCATGGCCGCCGCCGGGTAGAGATGCACTTTTTGCCGGATGTGTGGGTCACCTGCAGCCTCTGCAAGGGCCTGCGCTTCAACCGAGAGACGCTGCAGATCCGCTACAAGGGCAAGAGCATCGCCGACGTGCTGGATATGGACGTGTCGGAGGCGCTAGAGTTCTTCCAGAACGTGCCCAAGGTGCAGCGCATCCTGCAGACGCTGGCCGACGTGGGGCTGGGGTACATCAAGCTTGGGCAGAGCGCCACGACCCTCTCGGGCGGGGAGGCCCAGCGCGTCAAACTGGCCAAGGAGCTGGCCCGCGTGGCCACCGGCGATACGGTGTACATCCTGGACGAGCCCACCACCGGCCTGCACTTTGCCGATATCCAGCAGCTGCTCGACGTCCTGCACCTGCTGACCGATGCCGGCAATACTGTGATCGTCATCGAGCACAACCTCGACGTCATCAAGACGGCCGACTGGATCATCGACCTCGGCCCCGAGGGGGGTGACGCGGGGGGTGAAGTCGTCGCCGAGGGCACGCCGGAGCAGGTCGCCCTCGTTCAGGGCAGCCATACGGGCCTGTTCTTGCGCAAAATCCTAGCTTCCGCCGACGATAGCGGAAACCATAGGCAGCCTTCCCGCGTATCTATAGGGGCAGTTGCCGCGGAGACGTGACTGCGCCAGGAAGGAACCAGACGTGAGGACCGAGATGGATGCAAACGCTCTAGCCTACTACTCCCGTCCCGGCATCATGACCGACGCCGGGACCTATTCCCGGGCCTTTGCCGGGCTGCCCACCGACCTCGCTGCCCTGGTAGAGGTCGTCCAGGGGCTGTTGGTCCACGTCTTCTGGGCCGAACGCTACGGGCTGCGGCTGCCGCCCGATCGCGAGGCGGAGGTGGGGCTGCGCAACGTAGAGCAAAAGATGGAACGCCTGCTGGCCATCGACCCGGCGCCCCTTACCGAAGAGCGCCCGCTGTCGCGACGGCTGGTGGGCAACTGCCGCGACTTTTCCGTGCTGTTGTGCGCCATGCTCCGCCAGCAGGGCGTGCCGGCGCGGGCCCGTGCCGGGTTCGGCACCTACTTTCGGCGCGGGCACTTTGAGGACCACTGGGTGTGTGAGGTCTGGCAGAACGACGAGGAGCGTTGGGTGCTGGTGGATGCCCAGCTCGACGCCTTTCAGCGAGAGGCGTTGCACATCGCCTTTGACCCGCTCGACGTGCCCCGCGAGCAGTTCGTCAGCGGAGGGGAGGCCTGGCTCCAGTGTCGCCACGGCCAGGCCGACGCGGACGACTTTGGCATCCTGGACATGCACGGCTACGCCTTTGTGCGCGGGAACGTGGTGCGCGACTTTTTGGCGCTGAACAAGATCGAGCTGCTGCCCTGGGACGCTTGGGGCCCTATGGCCTCCAGCGACGCCGAGGCGATCACCCGGAACGTCGCGCTGATCGACCGGCTGGCGCGCCTGACTACCTCCGGGGACGCCCTCTTCCTGGCCCTGCGGGCCACATATGAGAACGAGAGGCGGCAGTTCGGCGTGCCGGTGCCGCTGCTCGAGCGGGTCGCCGCAGGGTAGCGCGGTCGCCAGCCGGCACGCTCCGTGACCCGATCCGCAGCCACATCACGGTCCAGGCAATCATCAGGGAGGACACCATGGAGCGCATCGTTGCGTACTGCGGGCTGGTCTGCAGCCAGTGCAAAGCGTACCTGGCGACCCAGGCCAACGACCCGGAGGCCCTGGAGCGCGTCGCCGCCGAGTGGCGCGTCGAGCACAACGCCCCGGGCATCGTCGCCGCGACGGTGCCCTGCGACGGCTGCCCGGGCAGCGCGGGGCGCAAGTGCTTTCACTGCGCCGAGTGCGACATCCGCGCCTGTGGCCTGGCGGCGGGGGTGGAGAACTGCTCCGCCTGCGCCGCCTACCCGTGTGCCCGCCTCGAGCGGTTCTTCACCTCTGTGCCCGCGGCGCGCGCCGTGCTGGACGGTCTGCGCGCCTAGCCTCATCGGTCATCAACAGGAGGGAGCCCCATGGAGCCGATCATCGCCTACTGCGGCCTGGTCTGCAGCGAGTGCCCTGGGTACATACACACTCAGGCCGGCAACCGCGCTGAGCTGGAAAAGCTCGCCGTACGCTTCAGAGAGGACATGGGCGTGGCCGATGCCACGGCAGACTCGGTCATGTGCGATGGCTGCCTCGGCAGTGGCCGGCAGATCGGCTACTGCGGCCAGTGCGCGGTGCGGGCCTGCGCCGTCGCCCGGGGCGTGCCGCATTGCGCCGCCTGCGCCGAGTACGCCTGCCCGACGCTGGACGCGTTTCTGCAGATGGTCCCCAAGGCCCGCGCCACGCTGGACGGCCTGCGCGCCTAACGATCGCAGCGCCGTCTGGCCCCGGCAGCCGGAAGGGGGTGCAGCAGTGGCCCACGAACGCATGCTGGACAAGGCCACCGTTCCCACCGACGCGCAGATGCTCGCTTGGACGGCCGGTGCCGCCGCCCACTGGCAGGCCCTGCGCGATGAGGCCGAGGAACGCTTTGGCATGCCGCCCGAGGTGTCGTTCGGAGGGGCCAAGTACGGCTGGCAGATCCGCTACCGCAAGGGCGGCAGGACCCACTGCACCCTCTTCCCGGAGCGAGACGCCGTCACCGTGCTGATCGTCCTCGGCGCCAAAGAGGTGGCCAAGGTCACGTCCGTCCTTGACACGCTCAGCCCCGCCGTGCGCGAGGCCTTTGAGCGGGCCGGGCAGTACGCCGACGGGCACTGGATGTGGCCCAGGGTGCTAGTCGCCGAGGATGTGCAGAGCATCGGCGCGCTGCTGGCCGTCAAGAGGCGCCCGCTGCGCTGAGGACGGGCGGACCTAGGCCTCCACCGGCAGCAGGTCGTACGTTTCGACCATCTCGAGGACGGCCCGCCTGACGCGCTCGACGAGCTCCGGCGGCTCGAGGGCGCGCGCTTTGCCGCCCCAGCCGAGCACCCAGGTGGTCGGCCACTCGAGGCCGTTGACGCCAAAGCGCGCCACGACGCTGCCATCGGGGTTGTCGCTCAGGCGCATCCAGTTGCCGTCACGCTCACGGACCTCGGCCGCCACGTCGGCGTCCAGCCACACCGTCACGCTGTGGTCCGGCGGCGGCCAGAGCGTGCTGTGGATGTACTCCGTCACCGAAAAGGTGCGCGGGAGGACGTAGGGCTCCGTCAGCACCGCCGCCCGCGCCACACGGTCAACGCGGAAGGTGCGCATCTCTCCGCGAAGCCGGCAGAAGGCGATCAGGTACCAGAGCCCCGACTGGAACGTCAGCGCGTAGGGCTCCACGACCCTCTCGGTCTCCTCTTCGCGCCCCTGAGCGCGGTAGGCGATGTGCGCGCAGCGCCGATCGCGTACGCAGCGCCGCAGGACGTCCAGCGACTCTT
>JAAZBY010000222.1 GCA_012513595.1 Chloroflexota bacterium | reverse complement strand
GCGCGGTCGTCGTGCGTACCGCTCTGGAAGACCGCACCCTGCTCTTCCTGCAGGGTGCGGTCTTCCAGAGCGGTACGCACGACGACCGCGCCGCTAGCGACGGCGCAGGCCAGGTAGGCCCAGGGGGCCTCCAGGAGGATCGGCGTGGCCAGGTTGGCCAGCAGCGCGCCCGCATAGCCCGGGTGCCGCAGCCAGGCGTAGGGCCCGGTCGAGATCACCCGGTGGCCGCGCTCCGTCTGGATGCGCACCACGCCGGAGAAGAAGCGGTTTTCCACCAGTGCCCAGGTGACAAAGGCGTACCCCGCCACCATGGCGGCCAGCGCCAACAGCCTGGCGGGCAGCCCAAAGGCCGCTGACCAGCCGAACCGCGCGCTGAGCCCCGCCACGATGGGGATCAGCAAGCCCGACAGGGCCGTCAGCGGGGCCAGGGTGCGGTCCCACGGCTTGACGTCGGAGTGCTCCAGCGAGCGGGCGCGCTCTTCGAGGAGGTCGGGGCTGTGCCGGACGGCTAGCCAGCGAGAGACGACAAAGCCCACTGAGGCGAGGAGCGCGTAGGCCCAGGCCTCCCACCAGTTCCAGCGCCAGGAGACCAGGAGGGCCGCCATCGGCAGCACGCCGACCACCAGCACCAGCTGCACCACAGTACGCAGGGGGATCTCGCGTCCGGCGATCTTCATGCTGCGCCTCCTCGCGTCAAGGGAAGGCCCGGGCGGGTGGACGTTGGGTGCATGGCGTTCCTCCTGTGGACAAGAGCCCGACCGGGCCGGGCACGAACCGCGTTCAGGCAAAGTGGTCCGCCGTGACTACTGTCTGCGGCGGCGCTCGAGCAGGCCGGCCACCGCCAGGGTGGCGCCCAGCCCGCACAACACCCCGACCGCGAACCCGAGCAGGAAGGACCAGGGGCGGGGCGCCTCGCCCCAGCCCAGGGTCAGCGACAGGTAGGCCCCCAGTGCCCCCGCGACGGACAGCACGGCCCCGACGGCGATCCTGGCCTGCGTGCGCATGAGTGACCTCCTCAGCGGCGGCTTGCGCCGGCCAACAGCCCACGATCCTGCGGAGTACAGGACTGCACCTATGGCGCTGTGCACTCAGTATACCACGATTGCGGCGGCCAGCGGCAGCCTGGTCGTGAGGCGCCGGCGGGTCAGGCCGCCTCGGAGGGGACGCCGGCAGCCGGGCGCGCCGCCTGGAGCACCGCGCGCAGGACGATGGCCCCCAGGACCAGCAGGCCCCCGCCGACGGCCCACCAGCCCGGCCGCTCGCCGATCAGCAGGAACACCCAGATCGGGTTGAGGAGCGGCTCGATGGTTGAAAAGATGGTGGCCTCCAGCGCGGTGACCTCCTTGATGGCCGCCGTGTACAGGAGGTAAGAGAGCCCCAGCTGCACCACGCCCAGCAACACAAGCCCCAGCCAGCCGAGGGCTCCGGGAGACGCGGAGAAGGCAAAGGGAACCCCTACGACCGCCGCCAGGATGTTGCCGAGCAACACCGACTCGACCGGCGAACCGTCCTTCTGCTTGCGCAGAAAGAGGGTCATCCAGGCCAGGGTGACGCCGCTGAGGGCGGCCAGCAGGTCGCCCCACAGAGACTGGGAGGCCAGCCCCTCGCGCACGAAAGAGAGCAGGCCGATCAGTGAAAGGCCCACCGTCAGCCAGTCCAGCCGAGAGGCGCGCTCGCCGAGAAAGCCGGCCCCGAACAGGGCCACCCACACCGGCGCCGTGTACTGCAGGAGGATGGCGTTGGCCGCCGTGGTCTCTTTGACGGCCGTGACGTACAGGAGCACCGTGGCGGCGTAGGCCAGGCCGCCGCCCACCTGGGTCGGCGACCAGTGAAAGTGCGGCCGGCGCAGCACGGCCCACAGGAAGGCCGCGGCAATGGCGCTGCGCACGCCACAGATGGCCAGGGGGTGCCAGTCGATCCACTTGATCAGTACGCCGCCGGTGCTCCACAGACAGGCGGCAGCGACGAGGAACAGGATGGCACGCGCGCGTTTGCTCAAGGCAGGGACCTCTCTGGGTAGGCATGCTGGGAACCGGACCACCTGCCGCAGTATACGCGCGAGGGCGAACCTGTCAGGTCAGCCGCGGGCGCTGCCGCGCCGCCGTGCTACCTGGCGGCATCGGCGTAGGCGCAGAACCCCAGGAGCCCCGGCCCGCCATGAATGCCCAACACCGGCGTCAGCTCGGTGGCGAGGATCTCGCGCGGGTGCAAGCGCGCGGTGAGCTCCTCACGCAGTGCCTCGGCCTCCTCCGGGGCCATGGCGTGCATGACGGCGACGTGCGGGGCCGGCACACTCCCGAACTCCTCGGCGGCCCGCTCGACCAGGTTCTGGACGGCGCGCCGGCGGGAGCGAATCCTCTCCAGCGACTCGACCTGGCCGGTCTGCGGGTCCAGCGACAGGACCGGTTTCAGCTGCAGCGCCGTGCCGATCATCCAGGCGGCCCCGCCGATGCGGCCTCCGCGGCGAAGGTACTCGAGCGTGTCGACCGTGAACCGGGTGACCACTCCGGCGCGCACGCGTCGCGCCGCGGCAAGCATCCCCTCGAGGTCGGCGCCCTCCTCTCGGGCGCGGGCGGCCGCCAGCACCTGCCAGCCGAGGGCCATGGAGGTGACGCGCGAGTCTTCCACGTGTACGGGGGTAGCGGTCAACTCCCGGGCCTGGCAGGCGGAGTTGTAGGTGCCGCTCAGGGCGCTGCTGATGGTGAGCACCAGCACCTCGGGGGCATCGACCTGGCGGATGGCATTCAAGAAGTCGGCCGGCGTGGGTTGCGAGGTCTTGGGGTGCTCCGGGTCCTGGCGCAGGCGGGCGTAGAGGGTGGCGCGGTCAATGTCGACGCCGTCGCGGAGCTCCTGGCCGCCCCACAGGACGTAGAGCGGCACGACGTGGATGCCGAACCGCGCCAGCAGGTCCGCGGGGAGGTCACTGGTGCTGTCGGTGACGATGGCGATGCGCTCTTGCGGTTTCATGGGGATCCTTTTCTCCAGTGCGGGTTCTGCCTACACCAACACGCCCGGGCCGCCGCGGATACGGCCCTGGCGACGGCCGATCGGGCAGAAGGGCCGGGCGAGATCGCCCTGCTGACGGTTGACCGGGCCGGCCAGAAGTGCTATGATGAGAACAGCCCTGACGGTGCGAGCGTCGCCATGTTGCGAGCGTCAGGGTCTTTTCGGAACCTGGGCCGCAAAAGGGGGAGGAACATGAACCTCTACCTCACGTACCACCCCTGGGCACGCGGCACCATGGCGCGTGACCAGGTGATGGACATGATCAGCGGATCGTACCAGGCCTGGCGGGCTCGAGGTCTCATCTACCTATCCTACATCGGCACAGAGGACGCGGCCGAGGGGTACTCGCTCATCGAGGCACCCGACAAGGCGACGCTGATTCGCGTCTTTGAAGAGAGTCGTATCCCGTATCTCAGCGTGTGCGAGGCCTGGCAGGTCTCGCCGCAGGATCTCGATCTGTCGCTGGCCGCCGGCCAGGGTCAGACGCGGGTGATCTAGACGCGTGCGCCCCTTTGAGGGCCACTGCGGGCCCAAGGGGAGTGAGAGTGTTAGTTGATCTGCACGTGCATACCAGCCGCTACTCGGAATGCGGCAAGTCTTCGCCCGAAGAGATGATGCGGCGAGCCGTCGAGATCGGCCTGGACGGATTGGTGTTGACCGAGCACAACGTCGTCTGGCCGCTCGACGAGTTCACGGCCCTGCAGGAGCAGTTCCCCGAGCTGCACCTCTACCGCGGCGTGGAGATGACCGTCGACACCGGGGACCACTACCTGGTCTACGGGGTGACTGACCCGGCCGTCTTTGAGGACCACATGCCCTCGGACGAGCTGGTGCGGCGCGTGCGTGCCCTGGGCGGGGCGACTGTGCTGGCGCACCCCTACCGGTACGGGCCCGACGTCCCCGCTACGCTGGACTCTGCGCCGGTCGACGGCGTCGAGATCTTTTCGCACAACATCCTGGCCTACGCCCACGTTCAGGCGGTGGCGCTGGCCCAGCGGCTGGGCCTACCGGCCCTGGCCGCCTCCGACGGGCACCACGTGCGCACCATCGGCCTCTACTCGGTGTGCTTTGCGCACAACCACCTGACGGACGAGCGCGCCGTGGCCCGGGCCGTCATTTCGGGCGATTTCACCCTGCGGGCCGACGCCGAACGCGTCGATGCGCTGAACGCCGCCCTCCCCGACCTGAGCGCCAAGGTGCTGGACCTCATTGCCCAGGGGCTGGACAACGCCGAGATTCACCGGCGCCTGGGCGTCGGCTATACGATGACCAACGGCCTGCGCGACGGGCGCGATGTCAGCTATCCTCGCTGAGGCGCGCCGCGCGGCGGCGCAGGCCAGCCGCAAGACGATTTGCCACCCCCATCAGGCGGCGCGATGACCTCGCGCCGTCTTTTGTCGCCGCGTCGCCGCCTCTTTGTAGTGGCCTGGCTGACCTACGCGTTCTTTTACCTCGGGCGCGTGAACGTCGCCGTGGCCCTCCCCGCGCTGCAGGCCGAGTTCGGCTGGACGCAGGCCGCCGTCGGCCTCCTCGGGACGGCGCTCTACTGGTCGTACGCCGTGGGGCAGCTGGTGAACGGCTACCTCGGAGATCGACTGTCGCCGCGCCGGGTGGTGGCGTGGGGGCTGGTGGGCAGCGCGGTGCTGAACCTGGCCTTCGGCTCGTTGGGGGCGCTGGGGGCCATGGTGGCCGTCTGGGCGCTGAACGGCTGGGCGCAGTCGGCCGGCTGGGGGCCGATCGTGCGGACGCTCTCCCACTGGTTCGAGCCAGCCGAGCGGGGCCGCGTCACCGCGGCCTTTGCGCCGTGCAGCATGGCCGGGCACACGCTCTCCTGGGCGCTGGCCGGGTGGCTGGTGACGGCGGCGGGCTGGCGGATGGCCTTCCGGGTGCCGGGCATCCTGCTCTTGGCCGTGGCGGCGGGCTGGTACCTCCTGGCGCGGGACGCCCCGCCGGAACGGCGCCCGGACGAGCAGCGGGCAGAGCCGCTGCCGGCCCCCACGGCCACCCTGGGCGAGGGGATCCGGGCGCTCGGCGCCCTCCTGGGGGGCCGGGAGCTGCGCTGGGCGGTGGGACTTTGCTTCGCCTCCGGCATGATCAAGGACGCCCTGACCATGTGGACGCCCTCCTACCTGGCGGGCCAGGGGCGTTCCGCCGCCGAAGCGGTGGCGGGGAGCCTCATCGTGCCGCTGTGCGGGGTGGCCGGTAGCGCCCTGGCCGGCGCCTTGGTGCACAGGATGCGGGCGCGGGCGGAGCCGGCCGTGGCCGCGGGGCTGGCGCTGTTTTCCGCGCTGATGGCGGGCCTCCTGTGGGTGGCGGGGGAGCGCTCGGCGGTCGCGGGCCTGGCCGGCCTCGGGGGCCTGGCCCTGGGCGGCTACGGCATCAACTCCCTGTTGATGACCTCGCTGCCGCTGGCGCTCGGCCGGCGCGGGCAGGTCTCTGGGGTGGCGGGGGCGCTGGATTTCGTGTCGTACGTGGGGGGCGGGCTTAGCGTGGCCGCGGCGGGGACGCTGCAGGATGCCTGGGGCTGGGGCGGCGTGTTCGTGGCCTGGGGGGCCCTGGGGCTGGCCATGGCCGGCCTGGCCGGGGTGCAAGCCCGTCGCGGCGCAGAGGTTGGCCGCGGGCAGCCGGCGCCTTGACCGGCCGGCCCCGGTGCGTTAGCCTGCGCCGGCCCAGCCGCCGCGCCACGCGCACACTCCCAGCGATAGGAGCGCCATGCCGCCCGACCGACCGAACATCCTGCTCATCACCTCCGACCAGCAACACTGGGACACCCTCGGCGTCACCAATCCGCGCATCCGCACGCCGCACCTGGACCGGCTGGCACGGGAGGGCACCCGCTTTGAGCGAGCCTACTGCTCGAACCCGGTCTGCTCCCCGTCCCGCGCGAGCATCATCACCGGGCTATACCCCTCCTGGCACCACTGCTGGACGATAGGCGTCAAACTGCCCGAGGACGTCCCCACCGTTGGCGGCCTGCTGGGCGGGGCCGGCTACGCCACGCACCTGATCGGCAAGGCGCACTTTCAGCCGCTGGCCTCGACGCCCGGGAGCACCTCGCTCGAGTGCCAGCCGACCCTGCGGGACTTGGACTTTTGGCGGGGCTTCCACGGGCCCTGGTACGGGTTCGAGCACGTGGAGGTGGCGCGCAACCACGCCGACGAGTCGCACGCCGGCCAGCACTATGCGCTGTGGATGGAGGAGCGGGGCCTCGCGAACTGGCGGGACTACTTTCAACCCTACCCGCCCCAGCCCGCCGCGGCGGGCCGCCCCTACTGGATGCGCGACAGGCACTCCTGGAGCCTGCCGGCCGAGTACCACTATAGCACCTGGACGGCCGAGCGCGCCGTGGCCAACATCGAGCGCGCCGTCAGCACCGGCCGCCCCTTCTTCACCTGGGCCAGCTTCCAGGATCCCCATCCGCCCTACCTGGTGCCGGAGCCGTGGGCATCGATGTACGACGCGGACGAGATGGTGCCGGGGACGCTCCTGCCTGACGAGTTCGAGCGCATGCCCCCGCACTATGCCAAGACGCAGGAGGCGCGGCCCGACTTTTCCATGTACCGGGAGACCTACGGCCCGCACGGCTTTCACTCCCACAGGATCGAGGCGGCCGCGCTGCGCCGCTCTATGGCCGTGTACTATGGCATGATCTCGTTCATGGACCAGCAGATCGGCCGCATCCTCGCCGCGCTGGACCGCCTGGGCGTGGCCGAGAACACCCTGGTGCTCTTTACCACCGATCACGGGCACTTTTTGGGGCAGCACGGCCTGGTGGCCAAGGGCGCTTTTCACTACGAGGACATGATCCGCATTCCGATGCTGGTGCGCTGGCCGGGGCAGGTGCCGGCGGGGGCAGTATCCGGTGCGCTACAGTCTCAGGTGGACCTGGCCCCCTCTTTCCTCCGCGCGGCGGGGCAGCCGGTGCCGGGCGCCATGCAGGGCGTCAGCCAGCTGGAGGCCTGGGCGGGCGGCGCGGCGGCCCGTGACCACGCCATCGTCGAGAACCGCCACGAGCCAACCAAGGTGCACCTGCGCACCTATGTGGACGGGCGCTACAAGGTCACGGTGTACCGCGACCACGCCTACGGGGAGATGTTCGACCTCGCCGAGGACCCCGAGGAGCGCCGCAACCTGTGGGATGAGCCGCAGCACCTGCCGCTCAAGGCGGAGCTGCTGCAGCGCTTCCTGAACGCCGAGCTGCGGCGCGAACCGACGCGCATGCCGCGCGTCTGGGGCGCCTGAGGCGGCGGGCTGCTTACCCAGCAGGCCCCCGGCCACCCGACCCTTCTGTGGGCTCGGGTGGGCGGGGGCCTCTGTAGGGATGCGCCCAGGTCAGCCGTCGGCCAGGAGGTCCTCGGTCAGGGCCTCGATCGGCACGTCGGCGGCCAGGCGGCCCTCGCGCAATACGACGGCGCGCGTGCAGAGGGCGCGGACGAAATCCAGGTCGTGCGAGGCGATCAACATCGTCTGCGGCAGGGAGCGCAGGACCGCGATCAGGTTGTGGCGGGCGGCCGGGTCGAGCCCGGCGGAGGGCTCGTCGAGGGCCAGGATCTGCGGGTCCATCGACAGCACCGTGGCCACCGAGACACGCTTGCGCTCTCCGAGGCTGAGCCGGTGCGGCATGCGGGCGTCAAACCCGTCCATCTGTACCTGCGAGAGGGCCCAGGCGGAGCGCGCCAGGACGGCCTCGTCCTCGAGGCCCATGTGCAGGGGGCCGAAAGCCACGTCGTCGAGGACGGTGGGGCTGAAGAGCTGATCGTCCGGATCCTGGAAGACGAGCCCCACCCTGGCCCGCACGAGGCGGGCGGTCTCCTCGTTCACCGGCACCCCGCCGATGCGCACCTGCCCCTCACCGTGTAGCAGGCCGTTCAGGTGCAGGAGCAGGGTCGACTTGCCCGCCCCGTTGGCGCCCACCAGGGCGACTTTTTCGCCTTCCGCCACGGCCAGCGTAATGCCGCGCAGGGCGTGGTGCCCGTCGGGGTAGGTGTAGGCCAGCGCTTCCAGTTCCACGATCGGCATATTGGTGGCCATGGGTTCCTCAGCAGTCGGCGCCAGGGGCGCGGGAGCCGCGCTGCCGCGCCCCTGCGCCCGCTCGTGCGGCCTGGGGTGGGCGGCCAGGTGTCGCTCTTCACCGCGGTAGCCGCGTGAGAGCATGGCCCGGTAGATGCGCTCGCTGCGCTCATAGGTGCGCAGGAAGAGGGTAGCGATCATGTGGCCCGTGACCTGGGCGCGCCAGGCGAGCGAGCGGCCCCCGCGCCGGCCGGGCAGGTCGGCTGAGCGGGCCTCGCGGGCGCGCATCAGGCGCTGGGCCTCATCGGCCAGGACAAAGAGGTAGCGGTACATCATCAGGACCACCGAGGCCAGCACGGCCGGCAGGCCCAGCGCGCGCATGGCCCGCACCAGATCGGTGAACGCCGTGGTGGCCCCCAGGCCGACGGCCACCAGGACGGAGAGCCAGGCGCGCCCCAGTACGGTGGCGAACCTCCACAGCCCGAGGTCGGTGATGGTGGCCTGCCAGCCGAGGATGGCGCGCGACCACAACACCCGTCCCCCGGCCGCCAGCGGCGCGCCGAGCGCGGCAAAGAGCACGAAGGGCGCGGCCAGCGCCGAGCGCTTGGCCACCTCCCAGGGGGGGACGCCGGCGGCGAGCAGAGCGCCCAGCCAGGCCAGGAGGTACAGCCCGTACAGCGGCCACAGGGTGGCCGGCGTCAGGTTGATGGCCAGGATCCAGGCCAGCGCCACCAATAGCTTGGCCCGGGCATCGGCCAGGTGAATGGCGCTCTGCCCGGGGTAGTAGGGGTCCAGGATGCGAAGCGTCACGGCGGTCCTCGCTGGTCCCCCGGCGCGACAGCGCCGGGGGCGTTCCAGAAACGCGATCAGGCGGCGGGGCGCCTACGAACGACGAGCCTGCCCAGGCCCCACAGGAGCCCAAAGGTTACCAACGTGCCGAGCACCCCGGCCATGATGGTGGCCAGGGCCTCGTTCTGCACGCCGGGGAAGACGTAATCGGCGATCACGGCAAAGGGCGCCTCACGCGCGGCGCCCTCAAAGCCGGCGTCCTCGGCGACGCGCTCCAGCCCGTCGGGATGGGCGGAGGCCAGCGGAGAGAGAATGGCGACGAGCAGCGCCAGCCCGAGGCCGATCAGCAGCCAGCGGTTCCTCATTGCGCACCTCCCTTGGCCGGCAGCGCCCGGCTCGGCGTGTGCAGCTCCAGCAGGTCCTTGCGCGTGGCGGCCAGGAAGGCCAACACGCCCGTGGTAATGAGCCCCTCGCCGATGCCGATGAGGGCGTGGACGCCGGCCATGGCCGGCACCACCAGGCCGAGCGGTGAGGTGCCGGAGATGGCCAGCTCCAGCGCGCAGGCCAGGGAGGCGATCATGACCGAACCCCAGCCGGCCAGGAAGGCCGCCGGTGCCACACCGGCCTTGCTCGGCAGCAGGCGGCGCGCCAGCCACCAGATGCCGTAGCCGCTCCAGACGCCCAGCACGGCCATGTTCAGCAGGTTGGCGCCCAGGGCCAGGTAGCCGCCGTCCTGGAAGAGGAAGGCCTGGATGCCTACCACCGCGGTGAGGACCAGGGTGCCCGCCCAGGGGCCCAGGAGGATGCCGAGCAGGGCCCCGCCAAGGAGGTGCCCGGAGGTGCCGGCGGCGACCTTGAAGTTGATCATCTGCGCGGCAAAGACAAAGGCCGCCATGACGCCCATGAGCGGCACCTGGCGCTCGTGCAGCTCACGGTCAACGCGGCGCGCGGAGTAGGCGATCGCGCCGGCCGACCCCACAAAGGTCGCCGCCGCGGTGCCGACCGAGACAAAGCCGTCTGGGATATGCACGGACACCTCCTTGTTGCAAGTCTTCGCAATAAGGTCATTGTAGCATGGCGGGTGTGGGGCTGTCAATAGTGGGCTGCGCCGGGAGGGCGCTCCAGACGGTTGACGGCACACCCCCCGGACCTATACTCGTGCCGGCCAGCCACCAGCGATAGGGCCACCCCGCGGCCAGGATAGGAGGCGACGCATGCGTACGGGTTACGGGCACATGGTGATCGACCACACGGTGGAGGCGCTGCGGGCGATGCGTGCCGCTCGGCAGGAGCGGCTGAGCGCCCTGGCCACGCCTGAGGAGGCCCTGGCCTACCAGGCCGAGGTGCGCGGCAAGATCGCGGCGCTCTTTGCCCCGCCGCCGGCGCTGGCGCCTCTCGCGGCGCAGGTGACGGGCACGGTCGAGCGCCCGGGCTACCGCATAGAGAAGGTGATTCTGGAGAGCGTCCCGGGGTGCCTGGTAACCGGCAACCTGTACGTTCCCGCCGGGCTGGAGCGCCCGGCGCCGGGGGCGCTGGTGGCCTGCGGGCACAGCCTGCCCGGCAAGGCCAGCGGCTACGTGCAGAGCACCGCGCAGCGGCTGGTGTATGCCGGCTTTGTGGTGCTCGTGTTCGACCCGCTGAACCAGGGGGAGCGCGTCCAATACGTCGACATCCCCGGGAGCGAAGAGACCGCCGAGCGCCCCACCCTGGCGCACAACATGATGGGCAAACAGGCCGAACTGGTCGGCTACGACATGCCCTCCTGGTTCAGCTGGGACGCTACCCGCGCCCTCGACTACCTCCTCTCTCGGCCGGAGGTGGACCCCGCCCACGTCGGGATGACCGGCTGCTCGGGAGGGGGGACCGTGACCACCTGGATGTGGGGCCTTGACCAGCGCCTGACCATGGCGGCCCCCTCCTGTTTTGTGACGACCTTTTTATCGAACCTGGAGAACGAGATCCCGGCCGATGCCGAGCAGTATCCGCGGGGAGCCCTGGCCGCCGGGCTGGAACACGCCGATTTCCTCATCGCCCGCGCCCCGCAGCCGCTG